>JAHKBC010000026.1 GCA_018825725.1 Candidatus Omnitrophota bacterium | reverse complement strand
TATCTTATGGCTTTTTAATTCACCGGAAATCTCTTCAATCGCAGATGTTATATCTTTCGCGCTCCGATACTGCCCATCTCCTAAGCGCGTTAAATAATGCCTGCCTCGCGGATATGCCCTAAACTCAATTATCTCCCCTTCTTTTGAATAGGCGTTAAAAGCAACTTGTCCTGCCGAACTTAATGCTTTTTCTGCTCCAAAAATATTAGTCTGCGTGTAAGACGCGCTAAAATGTTCCACCGTAAAATAATATTTTACCCCTTCTTTAGAAACCTTGAGCGCAAACGCTTTTCCTGAAAGACCACCTTCATTTCCTGCGCGGGTAAACTTATGGTTAGAATATAAGACATCTCCGGCTTTTCCGCCTTCGGCTAAAGCATCCTTAACAGAACCAACCACGCATCTTTCTTCGCCTACTTTAAATATCATGAGGTTTTCTTTGGCGCCTCCGACGTCAGCATATTGCGTTCTACCTACCTTCTTTAGATATGGCATTAGCACCGCATGGTTATCGGCTACGCTTAATCTAAAAACAGACCCTCCTGACTCTACATAAACTTCTTCGTTAGGGCGCAGGCTAAATTTCTCTATTGCATCTTTGGTTACTGCACTCGCCTCGCCAATCAACCCCCAATAAGCAGCTGTTTTATCTTCTTCCAGCGCCGAAGAGGCAGAATCCTCCGAACCTTTGGCCGCCACCGTATCTCCTTGGGCCAAAACCTCTATGTTGCCTAGAGAAATACCTTCTACTTCCTCGGGAACATCTCTCAAACTGGTGTGTACAAGACGTATCGTTAGCTTACTGGCGTATTCGGAGAAAGAGACTGCCTTAAAAATCATCGGGAGTGTCAAGTGCCCAACATTACCTTGTTCTGAGATAAGTATTGAATTAGTTCCTTCGGGATCGTATTTTTCTAATGTCTCAACCGCCCAATTAAAATCATTGATATTCTGGGTATCTCCAACATATGCCGCGCTCCCGTAACCTTCCCTGTGCAGCACATAGCCATAAGTAGCAATAAAATGGTCTGTTTCGTGAAAATGGATGGTTAAACCTTTCTTTTCATCTATAAATTTATATTCTTTTGCCTGGCCATTTACTGATAAAGGCATCAAGTCAGGAATATTCTCCAGTAGCTTTGCTGCTTGGGCACGCCAATATCCTGCCCTGGCAAGCGGATAATCCAACTCGCCCTCTCTCCCCAATAATTGCGCGCCTATAATACGCACCAGCCCCTCTTTTACCGCAGGAGCCATAACCATGGTATACTGATTAATCCTGGCCTGGGCAAGCCTGGTAATCTCTTCTTGCGTTGCTACTGGACCTGCTTCTTGAACAGCCTGGTTATAAAGTTCGAGTATAAGCTGGATAAACCCGGCATTATGATCCGCATGGTTATGGGTTAGAATCATTGTCTGTATATTCTTAGGGTTCAAAAGACCTAGCCTCTTTAGTTTATATATAGACTCAACGGAAAAGTCGGTAAGAACCCGCTCTGAGCCCATTGTGGTCATTAAATTTGTATAATCTTTATCAATAGTTGTGGCATCCCCTGTACCTAGCCCTGTTACTTGTAATCTGGCATCTTCACCGCTAAGCATCCGCTCTGTTTGCCCGGGCGTCAGCTCTTGTGTTCTATATACATAATCACCTTCAATACTATCTGATAATCCGGGCATTACTCTATAGGTTTCTTGCCAACCACTGGGACTCCTGCCCGTTAATTCAAATTCGCCTTGAGGCCCAATGGAGCTAACTTGTACATCAATCGTCTCTCCGGAAACAGAAAAAACAGAAAAATCTTTTACTTCTTCAATATTAATTATATTGTAAACGCTATTTTTATCAGAGGAGGCGACCTTTTCGCTTACTTGCTTAAGCATGTTCATCGTCCTTTGGTTCTTCCCGTCGTTAAAAGCAACATCCAGTAACTCTTTGGTCGCCTGATATTCTGTTTTATTACGCACAATTACGTAGAGCGGCCTCACGGCAAAGAATACATTTGCATCCTCTACAAGAATGAACCCTTTTTCTTTCAGAAATTTTTCTACTTCCGGTATTAAGGCGCGGTTTTGTGATAATCCAAAAAACACACCAATTTGGTCTTTTGTAAAAACGGATCCTGGGAGTGCGCGATTAAAAAACTCATAGAAAAGATTTGAAAAATATCCGAATGTTATATCTGCCCCGTCAACCCTCCCATTGTTAAAGCTTGCCACTACCATGCGGGGAGCTGCCAGGTTTTTATTTTTTGCAGAAGTTGGATTAGCATCAATCCTGTCTCCTGTGCGCATCGTTAATGTCTGATCTGGGCCAAGCTCAACAAGACTGTCAAATTCAGCATATCCACCCATTTCATAATACCTGATAGCTAATTCTGCCGCACTCCTGGCGTCGGCTATGCCTAACTCGTCAAGCTTATTTGCAATATAACTCAAAGCCTGTGAATCGGCTAAACCCGGAAGGCCGCTTGGAGAAATTCCAGCCTCTTCTAATCCGGAATATTGAACCCCCGAAGAAAAACTTCTTATCTCATTCATAAGCCTATCTACAGTAATGCGTGCTCCCAGTTTTTCTGTAAGCCTTGCGAACATTTGTTCAACACTTAACTGCCCATCTTCTGCTGGCGCTTGAATAGAAGACGAGCCGCTGGTAACAGGCGAGGCTGAAGATGATGGTGTTATAGGCTCCTCTTTAACTACTCCTCTTTTATTAACTACCATTTGGCTTAATACATTGCTTAACGCTCCTGAATAACCTACTGCCCCGGGGATATTTCTATTTCCAGCTGGTACTATTTCTACTCCGGGGTTCTGACTGGGATCTATCATTCCTTGAAAGCTTAACCCTCCGCTCATATAGGTTCTGATACTCTGGCCCATGGCAGTGTAAATAGGGGTCTTCAGGTTATATTCCCCTTCCTTAAAAGAGCTTTGATATGCCTGAAAATAGGTCGACTTAGACCAAGGCTGTTGCGAAGTAAATCCAGCCAGGTTCTTTCTATTAATCATACTGGTATACATACCCGGAGAACCAAAAAATTTCTTCTTGAACCACTGGGCTAAAATCAGAGAATAATAGACCTGTCTTAGAGGAGCGTATCTTTGGGCAGTATTTACATCCCGGGTAATCTTGGGGATAATTAATTCGCGCATCAGTTCTGAAGCATATTCATTCAGAGACTTAAGACGTTGGTCTTCAAAACCATACACCATCGAACCCTTTAAATAATCCTGCTCTAACATAACCTTCAGGGTAGCTTTATAAATATACGCGTTGTCAACTGCCTCGCGTATAATCACCTCATCCGGAACTATCCATGGCCGGATCATGGTAGGGATACTTACATTCTCGGTTCCAAAAAGCTCTTCTGCTCTTTTATATAGCCTCTGCCAGTATTCTTTGCCTTCAGGGGTATGGGGAGAAGTAAAGCCCGCGGTATCTTTTTTAAGCTGGACATCGGCATCCAACATAATCCTGCCTACATCCGTCTGGGCCAGATTATCCTCGATAATATTATCAGGGGAATCCGGGCGTAAATTTACCCAAAAGGCCTCATTAGGCAAAGAAAGCCCGACAAAAAAATATTTTAATAGTGTTTGGGTAGCCTCTTCAAGATATGGGGCGCTTAGATTCTTGGCATTGCCTTTATCCAGAAGGAGCCGGAAATCATCATTAAGATTATCGTAGGAAATATAGCGCAGGTGAACCGGCCGCATCCTCTCCTGGGTCAGTGCTCCTGAAAGAGAAGAAAAATATTTGCCCATATTCAGCTCGGCAGCAAGTTGAGCAAAACTACACTGCTCCAGAATAAGACAAAAGCAGACCAAAAAAGAGAGTATTTTAGTAATTTTTTTCTTCATCGCCAATATTATATTTGCGGTATCTGGTTTATCAGCCCTTTACCTATATATATCTTGATTAAAGTATGGAATGCAACCAGGGCATTTTCAAGGTTATTTTAGGAAATTTTGAAAACGGTTTCGAGCACAACTTTATGCCGAAGGCATTTAGCGAGACTCCGCGAAGCGGGGTTAGAGCACAACTTTATGCCGAAGGCATTTAGCGAGACTCCGCGAAGCGGGGTTAGAGCACAACTTTATGCCGAAGGCATTTAGCGAGACTCCGCGTCAGTGGAGCTAAGATTCATTGAGTATTGATTTAGTTATTCCGCCGCAGTCGGGGTTAAGATTCCTTAAGTCTTTATCTAGTTATCCCGACGAAGTCGGGGTTAAGATTCCTTAAGTCTTTATCTAGTTATCCCGACGAAGTCGGG
>JAHKBC010000263.1 GCA_018825725.1 Candidatus Omnitrophota bacterium | reverse complement strand
TAGTTTAAAAGCCTTAATAATATATTCCCAAAAATGATTAGAAAAGCCAGGATTACGGATATTAGGCATATTCAGGCCCTTATTAATAATTTCGCTGTACAGAATCTGATGCTCCCCCGGTCTTTAAATGAACTCTATGAAAGTTTACGTGATTTCTGGGTTATTGAGGATAAGAAGAGGATTAGCGGATGCGCGGCTTTGCATATCTCCTGGGGTAATTTGGCAGAGCTAAGATCTTTAGCTGTCGAAAAAAAGAGGCAGGGGCAGGGTTTAGGCCGAAACCTGGTGGAAGCCTGCCTTAATGAAGCAAAGGAATTGGGGGCAAAAGAAGTTTTTGCTTTAACCTATAAACCCAAGTTTTTTCAAAAGTTTGGGTTTAAAAGAGTAGAACATAAGGATTTGCCGCATAAGGTTTGGGCAGATTGTATTAATTGTCCTAAATTTCCCAATTGCCAGGAGGTGGCGTTGGTGAAGAAGATATAGGTGTTTAACTTATGGTTTAACTCCGATCGATAGTCAAGTATCATATTAAAAGCTCTGGGAGTAAATTTGGATACAAGAAAAGTGAGGTAAATTTAGATCCGCTAAAGCGGAGTTTCGATACACATAAACTTAAGGTGCTCTAACACCCGGCGCTAAGCAGCACCCAACGCTTGAGATGGATTGCGTTGGTGTGGCCTTGTGGCCAAATTGCGCCGGTGTTGTGTTCGTACGGTAGCTCCGCTAAAGCGGAGTTTCGCTAAGTGCCTGCCTACGGCAGGCGTAATTAAGGTGCTCAAGGAGGGTAGAAGATATGGATTATTTGCTGACTGATGAACAAAAAATGGTACAGGAATTAGCGCGCAAGATTGCCCGGGAGAAGATTAAGCCTGTAGCTGCCAAATATGATGTAAGCGAGGAGTTTCCCTGGCCGGAATTAAAGGTTATTGCGGATTCGGATTTATTCGGTTTGTTTATTCCTGAAGAGTACCAGGGCATGGGGGTAAGCGTATTAAATTTATGTCTGGCTACTGAAGAGCTGGCCCGCGCCTGCGGAGGTATCGCAGTTTGCTATGCTGCATCCGCTTTAGGTACATTCCCAATATTACTATTTGGCAACGATGAACAGAAGAAAAAGTACCTTCCGGATTTAGCTAAAGGAAAGAAAATCGCTGCTTTTGGCCTTACTGAACCTGAGGCCGGATCAGATGTTGCGGCTATAAAAACTACTGCGAGAAAGGACGGCGACCATTATATTCTTAATGGTACTAAGCATTTTATCACTAATGGTGGCGAGGCTCAGGTCTATACTGTGGTGGCTATGACTAATAAGAGTAAGGGCCCGCGCGGCGCTTCGGCATTTATCGTCGATAAGGGTACGCCGGGTTTTACTTTCGGCAAAAAAGAGGAAAAACTGGGTATCCGCGCTTCCGCTACGCAGGAATTAATCTTTACCGATTGCAAAATACCAAAGGAAAACCTGCTATTTAAAGAAGGCATGGGTTTTATTGTTACAATGAAGACCTTTGATATGTCGCGTCCAGGTGTTGCTGCCCAGGCCGTGGGAATTGCCCAGGGCGCTTTGGATGAAGCAGTAAAATATTCCAAGCAGAGGCATCAATTCGGCAGGTCAATTTCTAGTTTTCAAGGCATTCAGTGGATGCTTGCAGATATGGCTACTCAGGTAGAGGCAGCCAGGGCTTTAGTCTATTCATGCGCCAGGATGATTGATGTTGGAATAAAGGATGTGGGTAAAGATTCGGCTATTGCCAAATTATTTGCATCTGATGTAGCCATGAAGGTAACTACGGATGCCGTGCAGATATTCGGCGGTTATGGTTATATGAAGGAATACCCGGCAGAGAAATATATGCGTGACGCCAAAATTACCCAGATATATGAAGGAACTAATCAGATCCAAAGAAATATCATTGCTTTGCAATTAATTAAAGAGATGGTAAAATAATTTAGAATGTAGTAATTAATTAATAATGCAGTTAATCTAAAAAAAGGAGGCAAGTATGTTTAGGAGAATGTTGGGAGTTTTTTTAGTGGCCTTAGCTGTTGTGGGCCTATTTTCTGTCCCACAGGCCATGGCTCAGGAAAAGATAAAAGTAGGAATGTTGTTGTTTAATAATGAGCAGCGTTATACTCAGGCAGAAAAAGGGGTCCTGGCCCAACTAAAGAAAGAAGGTTACGGCGAGAATAAAGTTGATTTTATTAGAAGAAGCGCTGATGGAGATAAGGCGAAGGCCAAGGAGTTTGCTAATGAGTTAAAGGATAGCGGGGTAAAAATAATCTGCGCCTTTGGCACATCTGCAGCCTT
>JAHKBC010000262.1 GCA_018825725.1 Candidatus Omnitrophota bacterium | reverse complement strand
GGGTTTAAAAATATATCTTCCAATTTTACAAAAGCAAAGTTTTGTAGTATAGTAGATAAAGCTAAGGATTATATAAGAAAAGGCGATATTATTCAGGTAGTTTTGTCACAGAGGTTTGCTATTCCAGCCAGGAAGAAGGCTTTCGATATCTACCGTAGTTTAAGAAGTTTGAATCCTTCGCCATATATGTTCTTTCTAAAATTAAATAAATGCATTCTTATTGGCTCATCTCCTGAAATGCTTGTACGGGTGGAGAATGGTACGGTTGAGACCCGGCCTATTGCCGGTACGCGTAAGCGCGGGCAGACAGAAGCCGAAGATAAGCGGTTAAGCCTTGAATTACTCAGGGATAAAAAGGAGAGGGCGGAACATTTGATGCTGGTAGATTTGGGAAGAAATGATTTAGGCAGGGTATGCAGGAAAGCCACGGTAAAGGTTAATGATTTCATGCTAGTGGAGAAGTATTCCCATGTGGCGCATCTTGTCAGCGACGTGAGCGGTATTCTGGATAAAGGTTATGATGCCTTTAGCGCTTTGCAAGCTTGTTTTCCCGCAGGTACTGTTTCGGGCGCTCCGAAAATACGTGCTATGGAGATTATTGAGGAGTTAGAAAATTCACGGCGCGGCCCATATGCTGGAAGCGTAGGATATTTTGCTTTTTCGCGGAATATGGATACTTGTATTACTATTCGTACAATAGTGGTGAAGGACGGCATAGCTTATATTCAGGCCGGTGCCGGAATTGTTTTAGATTCAATTCCAGAAAAGGAATATCAGGAATCGCAGAATAAGGCAAAGGCGTTGATAGAAGCAATAGTTAGTTAATAACTCACAGTTGACAGTTCACAGAAGAAAAAGGAGGAAGTAAAAATGTCAGTACGTATCCGATTAAGAAGAATTGGTAAGAATCCTAAGAAAAAACCGCATTTTCGCTTTACGGTTTTTGATGGTAAACGCGGAAGGGATAGCCGGTTTATTGAAGAGCTCGGATTTTATAATCCCGTGAGCGGAGTTTTTAAGATTAACAAGGAGCGCTTTGAATATTGGGTTAGTAAGGGCGCTCAAGCTTCTCAGACCATAAAGAGTCTGGTAAAAAAACAAAAAGCTTAAAAATTTATAAGGAGGAATCATGCCTAATGCAGCCCCTGTAAACCCATTACTTGCCAGCCCTATTGTCCCGATTGCGCTTATGTTTATTTTTCTCTATTTTATCGTTATCAAGCCGCAGAAAAAACAGGAGAAACAGCGTAAGGATATGTTGGGTAATCTAGTAAAGAACCAGGATATTGTGACTAGCGGAGGTATTCACGGGACAATTGTGAATGTAAAGGATAAGAGCGTGATTGTAAGAATTGACGATAATGTAAAGGTGGAAGTGGAAAAATCCTGCGTGGCTCATATTGTAACAAAAGTCAGCGAGGGTAAGGAAAGTTAATATGGAAAAAAGGTTACTCTATAAGGTAATATTAATTTTAGGTGTAATTGGGTTATTCGCTTATTATGCCTTTCCTTTACATAAAAGGATAAACCTGGGTTTGGATTTAAAAGGAGGTATGCATCTGGTTTTAAGGGTAGATACATCACGCCTATCTAAGGAAGCTAAACTTGATGCTGTAGATAGGGCTCTTGAAGTAATACGTAATCGTATTGATGAATTCGGGGTGCGTGAGCCATCTATCCAAAGGCAGGGCGAAGAAGGTATTATTGTGCAATTACCCGGGGTTACTGATCGGGACCGCGCTATTGAATTGATAGGCAGGACCGCACTTCTGGAATTTAAATTAGTAAAGGCCGAGCCTGAGAAATTAAAAGAAGCTTTAGCTGGAAACATAAGCGATAGCTTGGAGTTGAAATATACACAGGACGATAATGAGCCTCTTCTACTTCAAAAAGAGGCTCTGCTTACCGGGGATACATTGGTTAACGCGGCTGTACGATTTGATCAGAGTCAGTTTAATGAGCCGCTGGTTTCATTACAGTTTAATTCCCAGGGAGCAAAAAAATTCGCAGAAGTTACTGCTGAGAATGTCGGCGAAAGATTAGCTATTGTTTTAGATGGCAAGGTGCAATCTGCTCCGCGGATTAGGGAGGCCATTCCTTCCGGAGAAGCAATTATAACCGGCCGCTTCAGTATTGATGAGGCGCGGGACTTAGCAATAGTCCTGCGTGTAGGCGCGCTGCCTGCTCCTATGTATGTTGAAGAAGAGAGGACAGTCGGCCCGCTCTTGGGCCAGGATTCTATTAATAGCGGAGTAAGGGCTAGCCTTTACGGTAGCATCATGGTTATTATTTTTATGGCCGTTTACTATCTTATGGCTGGCTTGGTCGCTGATATTGCATTGGTTTTGAACCTGGTTTTAATTTTAGGAGGCCTGGGGATTTTGCCGGTTTTGTTTCCAGGAATCTCAGCTACTCTGACTTTGCCCGGCATTGCCGGTATTGTGCTCTCTTTAGGTATGGCTGTAGATGCCAATGTACTTATTAATGAACGCATTCGCGAAGAGATTAATGCAGGAAAGAATCTTGCCGGCGCTATATCCAGCGGTTACAGCCGAGCCTTTACTGCCATATTTGACTCTAACCTTACTACTCTAATAGCGGCATTTCTGCTATTTCAATTTGGCACCGGACCAATCAGGGGGTTTGCGGTTACCTTGACTATCGGCCTCTTAGCAAGTATGTTTACCGCGATAGTTGTGACCAGAACAATTATGGAGTTATTCTTGAAGTTTGGTATTTTAAAGAAAACTCTTCCCATGATGCACATTATTAAGACTCCAAAATTCGATTATATCAGTAAAAGGAAGATTTTTTATTTTATCTCCATAGTAATAATCAGCCTGGGATTGTTTAGCTTATTTAGTAGAGGCAAACAGTCGTTTGGTATTGATTTTGTCGGCGGTCAGTTACAAGAATATAGTTTTAAAACAGCTCCAGACCTGGATTTGGTGCGTCGGACTTTAAAGGAGCTTGATATCAATGATGCTTCCCTGCAGCAATTTAAGGAGAATCCGCATATTTTACTGGTCAGGACAATTAAAGATAAGAGCGAGGTTTTGACCAAAAAATTAATAGAGGATTTTCCGGATGAGGATATTCAGATTCTGCGCATAGAGCGTGTTGGTCCTATTGCCGGTAAACACCTCCAGGCCAAGGCATTATATGCTTTACTTTGGTCTCTGGTAGGTATTCTGGTTTATGTTGCTTTCAGATTCAGGCATTTTAATTTTGCGCTAGCCGGTGTGATTGCATTATTTCACGATGTCTTAATAGCTTTGGGATTTTTGGCTATGACCGGCAGGCAAATTGACCTCTTAAGCATCACTGCTTTTCTGACTATTGCTGGTTATTCAATCAATGATACTATAGTGATTTATGACCGGGTCAGGGAGAATAGCCGCTTGGTGCGTAAGAAGAGCCTTTATGAATTGATTAACTTAAGCGTTAATCAGACCTTAAGCCGTACTATTCTTACTACCGTGTTGACCCTTTTTGTTGTAATAGCTATTTTAATATACGGAGGAGAGGTATTAAGTAATTTTGCTTTTACGCTTTTAGTTGGTTTTATCTCCGGCGTGTATTCGACTGTCTATATTGTTTCACCGTTAGTTCTGGCCTGGCAGGGTAAGAAAAAGTAGCATTATCACTGATAAACACGGATATAGGTGTACTGATTGAAACGCACGGATTTACACGGATTCATTTAAATCTGTGTGAATCTGAGTATTAGTAAAGATTATTTTTTGCTATAATGTTTAGGTCCCTGAAACTTTACAAGGGTGGTTATATAGATTTAGAAAATCTGTTAACCACCCTTATTAATTTTAGCTATAAAAGGCAGAATGCTATTTTGGAAGAGGGTGATTTTTCCAGGAGGGGCAACCTCGTTGATATATATCCATTTACTTTCGAATTTCCTATCAGGATTGATTTAGACCCAGAAAATAGAATTTTATCAATCAAATCTTTTATTCTTTCGGAAGGTAAGGCTCTCTGGGAACACCAGATAGTAATTATTCTTCCGATGCGCAAGTCTCATCAACCCAAGCATGCTGTTTTTAGCGAAGATTTGCCTCTGGCTAATTTCGTAGACCTTAATACCGGGGACTTTGTGGTGCATAATCAGTATGGCATCGGTAGGTTCCTGGGTTTTCAAAAAGTAAAAATCTCCGATAGGCCCGAGCCCCACCTGGTTATTGAATATGACCGTCAGGAAAAATTATTTGTTCCTGTTGATGACATGCACTTGGTGCAGAAATATATATCCTTTCACGCGCGTCGGCCTAAACTGTATAGGCTAGGTAGTAAAGAGTGGCAGCGGGTTAAAGATAATGCTCGTAAGGGTATACAGAAGATGGCCTGGGAACTTATTGCTTTACAGGCTATGCGTGTATCTGCCGAAGGATTTTCTTATTCTCCGGATAGTTCCTGGCACCGTGAGTTTGCCGAGACCTTTGCCTATAAGGAGACACCGGATCAGGCTAAAACTATGCAGGAGGTCAGGCGGGATATGGAGGATAAACGGCCCATGGACAGGCTTATTTGCGGAGATGTGGGATATGGTAAGACTGAGGTGGCTATGCGCGCTGCCTTTAAGGCAGTGATGGATGGCAAACAAGTGGCATATCTGGTTCCTACAACTATTCTGGCCGAACAACACTATCAGAATTTCAGCTTGCGGTTGAAAAAGTTTCCTATGAATTGCCAGCTGCTCTGTCGGTTTAAAACCGGGCTTGAACAAAAAGAGATTGTTCAAGCTCTGGCTCAAGGGAGAGTGGATATAGTTATCGGAACGCACAGATTGCTTTCTGATGACGTAGTTTTTAAGGAATTAGGCCTGGTTATTATCGACGAAGAGCAGCGTTTCGGGGTAAAAGCCAAAGAGAAACTTAAGAAAATCAGGCTTACTACCGATGTCCTGACCTTATCTGCTACTCCTATACCCAGGACTTTATATATGAGCCTTATGGGTGGCCGCGATCTTTCCATAATTAATACGCCTCCGGAAAATAGATTGCCTATCAAGACCATTGTGGTAGAATATGACGATGATTTGGTGATGCAGGCAATCACCAGAGAATTGGAACGTAAAGGGCAGGTGTTTTTCATTCATAACCGCGTAGAAGATATCCAGAAAGTCAGGGAGAGGATATCTAAAAGATTTAACCGGCAGATTAGCCTGGCTGTCGCGCATGGCCAGATGCATGCTAGGGAGCTGGAGTCGGTTATGATCTCCTTTTTAAAAGGAGAAATTCAAATCTTGCTCTGCACAATGATTGTTGAATCCGGCATAGATGTGCCAAATGCCAATACTATAATCATTAATAATGCGCATATGTTTGGTTTATCAGACCTGCATCAATTGAGGGGCCGGGTAGGCAGGTTTAACCGTCCGGCCTACGCGTATTTCCTGATTCCCAGAGGTATTTTTCTGGATGGTGACGCCCAGAAAAGGCTAAAGGCCATCTCTGAATACGCGCATCTGGGCGCGGGTTTTAAAATAGCTATGGAGGATCTGGAATTAAGGGGCGCGGGAAATTTGCTGGGAGTTCAGCAGCATGGTTTTGTTGAAGCAATTGGTTTTGACCTCTATTGCCGTTTATTAAGGGACGCTGTCGGTAATCTTAACAAGATCGGAGTAAGTAATGCAAAAATACAGCCGTAGATGCGTAATTATATTTTTATTGTTCTTAGTTTTCGGTTTGTGGCCCGCGGCAGGGTATACTGAGGATAAAATCATTGCTGCGGTTAATAATGATGTTATTACTCAATCAGACTTAGATGAGTTTACAAATTATATGCGTATGCAGTTATCCGAGCATAATAGCGAGGATGAGGTAAATATTAGAATAGTTGGAATGAAAAATGATTTGTTGGATAGGCTTATTGAGGATAAGCTTTTGATTCAGGAGGCGAAGAGAATCGGTGTCAAGGTGGATGCGGATAGGATTAAATACAGGATAGACCAGATGAAACTGCGTTATCGCAGCGACCGTGAGTTTCAGGAAGACCTTCTTAAACAGGGTTTGGCGCAGTCAGACCTTGAAGCTCGAATTTTGGATCAGCTTTATATGGTCAATATTATTGAGCGGATGGTTAAAGATAAGGTTACAGTATTGCCTGAGGAGGTTACTGAATACTATTATAGGAATATCGAGTCTTATACCATAGCCGAGCAGAGGGAATTCGAATATTTTATTTTAAGTGACCCGGATTTGGCCAAGGAGATTGCCGAGAAGCTGTCCATTAACCGGGACTGGAATGAAGTTGCCAAAAAATATAATTTGGATATTAATAAACACACCGGCAGGCAAGGCGGAGAACTGCGCCCGGAAATTGAAAAGGCAGTTTTTAAGTTAGAAAAGGGCCAGACCTCTCTTCCTGTGGAAATCCAAGGTAAATATTATATATTCAAGCTTATTGATATTTACTTATACCGTCAGCAGAGTTTACTGGAAGTACAATCCGATATATACGCTATTCTCCAGCAGATGAAGATGGAACAGGATATGACGAAATTTCTAAATGACCTTAAACAGAAAACCTATATTAAAATCTACTAAGCTCAGGGTAGGAATTACATTTGGCGACCCTTCGGGAATAGGCCCGGAAATAATCGCTAAAGCCCTGGAGCATGTAGCCGGACGTGTTAATTTTACGATTATTGGAGACAAACGGATTTTTGACTATTACAAACCATCCTCTCCCGGCCTACCTGATTATAAGTTTATAGACCTTAATAATGTAGAGCGTAATAATTTTTGTTTTGGCAAGGTAAGGGCTGAATACGGCAAAGCGTCGATAGAATACCTGGATAAGGCTTTGGGTTTAATCAAAGAGAAAGAAATTGATTGTTTAGTTACGTGCCCGATTTCAAAAGAAGCAACCGGATTATCCGGGTTTACTCATGCCGGGCATACCGGATACCTGGCTCAAAAAACAGGCAGCGCTTTTGCTGTAATGATGCTGGTAAATAAGTCATTGAGAATGGCTTTACTGACCCAGCATCTGGCGCTTAATGATGTAACTCGTTCATTAAACCAAAGATTGGTTGTAAAAACTATTGAGTTGACTAATTTTGGTTTAAAACAGCTTTTTCGAATTAATAAGCCCAGGATAGTAGTTTGCGCTCTTAATCCTCATGCCTCAGATAACGGACTTATCGGCAACGAGGAAAGACTTATCTTGAAACCCGCTCTTAAGCGTTTGAAAATATCTGTGTCTGGCCCGGAAAGCGCGGATATAGCTATTAGCAAGGCCTACAGGGGAGATTATGACGCGGTTATTGCAATTTACCATGATCAAGCGCTTATTCCCTTAAAACTTGTTGATGACAGGGGAGGAGTTAATCTTACCCTGGGGTTGGATTTTATTCGTACCTCGCCTTTACACGGCACAGCTTTTGATATTGCCGGAAAGAATAAAGCTAGTCCCGTATCCCTGATCGAAGCTATAGAGTTAGCCATAAAATGTACCCTCAACCGAAGAAGAGCCTAGGGCAGAATTTTCTTATTGATCCTAATATACGGCGCAAGATTATCTCGATTATGGATTTTAATAACCGGGATGCAGTCTTGGAAATTGGCGCGGGCAGGGGGGAGTTGACGCGTATGCTTGCGGCCAGGGTAAAATTTATCTATGCTTTGGAAATAGACCGTTTCTTATCAGAATCTTTACAACAAGAATTCTGTCAGTTGCATAATTTAAAGGTTATTAATTGCGATATACTTAAATTTGACTTGGATAAAGCCTTTTTTGGTTTAAGCGCAAAGATTAATGTTTTCGGCAATATTCCGTATTATATTACCACTCCTATCATTGAGCACCTCTTAAAGTATAAGCATAAAATAAAAATAATTTTTTTAACCGTGCAGAAAGAGTTTGCCCAAAGGATGGTATCTTTGCCTTCATCGCGTGATTATGGAGCTTTTAGCCTTTTTGTGCAGTATCATTTTGAGCCAAGGATAGCCTTTAATATTAAAAAAGGCTCTTTTTATCCTGTGCCTAAGGTTGATTCTTCTCTAATCAGCTTAAAGCCCAGGTTAACTTCAGCGGTAGAGGTGGCTGATGAAAGGCAATTATTTTCAATAATTAGGGCCTCTTTTAATCAACGTAGAAAGGTTTTACGCAATAGCATGCAAAAAGCCGTAAGCAAAGAAAAGATGGAAAGAATTGCTTGGCGATACGCTAATCTATTGAAATTAAGGCCAGAAGACTTAAGCCTGAGGGATTTCGCAGAATTAGCAAATGCTTAAAAAAACTCATAGGGGGATTGACCTATCTTATTGAAATATAATAATTTTTGGCTTGACAAAATCAAATTATGCGGTATATACTATACTTATGGTAAATATGATAAGTCTTGCTATTTATAACTAATAAGCTAGCAAGTCGTAAAAAGTAATGAGGGAAAAAGTCGGGATAAATTATTCCGATTTTTGCTAATAGAAGAGAAGTTTATAAAATATGGTAAATAATCACCAGGGACCCAATAATAAATTAATAACTGTTAAAGAGATAATCAGCTGTTACCAACTTACCTATCAGACCGTTAATCATTATACCGATATTGGATTATTGACCGTAGCTTTTAAAAAGGGAAATATTCGTTTTTTTGACCGTGAACAAGTAAGGTATAGGCTGAATGTAATAAGCCGTTTAGCGCGCGATGGCTATTCGTTGCGCCTGATTCGCCGTGAATTACTGGGAGTTTAAATGCGTATATTTATATTTGTTACTGCTTTAATATTTAGTTTTTTTGTTTTAAATCTTGCGGCCTATGCTCAGCAGCAACAGCAGCAGGTTACGCAGGCTCCGGAATATATTAATGCCGGAGAATTCAAAGGTTTCGGGGTAAGTGTATCCGGGGTAAATTATAATTTTGTCAAAAGCGTCATACTAATTTTTGGGAATAAGTGGAGCGCGCCTGCCAAGAATGAGGATGAACTTGAGGATCAGATATGGGAGCAATTATTGCTTTCATTTGAGGCTTATCGTAGAGGCATAAAGGTTGAGGATGATGACTTAAAAAACGAAGTATCCCGGACTCTGGCTGCGGATAAGGTAAATTTCGATTGGCAGAAGGACCGTTTGGCATACCAGAAATGGGTTAAGGGTAAGATTGGTATCAATACGGATGTTTTTGAGAACCAACTTCGGCATCTTTTACAGATCTCTAGTCTTCGCGACCAGGTATTTGAATCTATTAAGGTTGAGGTTAGTGAAGAAGAGGCAAAGCAGGAATTTCTTAACGAATATAACACCATTGAACTGGAATTGGCTGAGTTTGAGGATTTATCCCTGGCCCAGGATTATTTTTCTAAAATGCAGGATCCGCTCTTATGGGTAAAACAAAATAGCGATGACCCGAAATACTATAAACACCCCGGTTTTGTTTCATTTGAGTTTCTTATTGATCTTTGGAAAATACCTAAGGAAGATTTGTATCATATGGCTAAAATGGATGTGGATTCCATATATCCTCCAGTGCCCTTTTATCGCGGTTACGGAGTATCCAGAATATTACAGAAGAGAATTGCAAACGAGGATGATTTTCCTAAGCTCAAGGATTCATATATAAAACAAGTTGAGACTAAGAAAAAGTATGACGGCCTGGCCTCCTGGATAAAGAAATTAAAAGAGGAAGCTCAGGTTAGGCCTGTCTGGTTTGTCTATTAAAAGAAAATGAGTTATTTCAAAATTCTCGGTTTTGATAAAGAGCCTTTTTCTACCAGTCCTGATCCCGATTTTTTCTTTCTTTCCAAAGAGCACGAGCGGGCGATGACTAATATTCTTATTGAATTACGCCTGAGAAGAGGCTTAAGCGTAATTCTGGGTGATGTTGGGACTGGTAAGACAACTTTATCGCGTAAGCTTATCCAGGAGTTAACTGGCCGGGAGGATTTTATTTTTCATATTATTCTGGATCCTTCATTTGAAAATGAGGGATTTTTTTGGCTTTCTCTGGCCAAGAACCTTGAGATTAATGATCCGATTGTTAACCTTGAGCAGCCTAATATACTTGGTTTAAAAGAGGCAGTAGAGAGGTTTCTTTTTCAAAAAGGAGTAACTGAAAATAAGATTGTAGCTATTGTTGTTGATGAAGCCCAGAAACTCAGCGAATCTTCACTGGAGGTTCTGCGCGTTCTTTTAAATTACGAAACCAATACTTTTAAACTTTTACAGTTGGTTTTATTGGGGCAGCTGGAGCTTTATTCTAAGATCGTGAATATGTCTAATTTCTTTGACCGAATCAGTTTTAAATATACCTTTAATCCTTTTGACCTGGATGAAACCCGGGAGATGATCGAATTTCGTATCCGCAAAGCAGGGTATAAGGCTAATATGCATATTTTTCTAGAAGAGGCTGTTAAAGAGATCTATCAGTATAGTAAGGGGTATCCGCGGCAGATAACTATGCTTTGTCATAAAGCTTTAAAGAATCTGGTATTGAGAAATAAATTTGTCGTTGATGAAAGCGTAGTCAAGGAGATAATTGAAGAGGAGATTAATACGGGATGGCAGAGGAAAAATTCCCTAGCCCAGAAAAACAACTTTTAAATCTGATTGAGGGCTCAAAGCCTAAGATAGATATACCTAAGCCTGCGACAAGTCCGGCGCCGGCGTTGGCTGGTACCCCTATCCCTAGTTATTCTATCAATCAGAGTAAGGCTGGTCGGGCAGGGCTCAGTGTTATTTCATTTGGGGCCTGGTTAGGCAGGTTCTCTTTTTTAAAGCAGAGGTTAAAACAGCTCTCTAAAAGTGGCCAGTTGGAAAGCGAAGCTATATCATTTACCAACCGAGCGCTTAGCGTGGCTATCGTTTTATGTTTGATTTATTTTGTTGTGGATATACCATTTTCATTGGTTAACTTAAAGAAGGCTCCGAAAATAAATGTAAATTTTCAAGCCAATACCAAGCCTTTAAGCGCAAGCGAGGAGTCTTTATTGAAAAACTTCTCTTATTATCTGGATAAAGTAAGGCAGCGCGATATCTTTAAGATAGGGTCTAAGCCCAAAATAGTCGAAAATAGGGATGAATTGCAGGATAAAATTACAGAATTTACTAAAAACTTGAAGTTGGTTGGAATCTCCTGGTCTGATGACCCTGATGCCATGGTGGAGGATCTTGCCAACAGGAAAACCTATTTTATTAAAAGGGGACAGAGCATCGGAGAACTTGAAGTGCAGGCAATTTTCAGGGACAAAATAGTTCTGCGTTATCAGGGGATTGAGGTGGAGATTAAATGAGATTTTTCTTATCTTTTATTGGCTTTTTTTTATTTTGCTTGCCGATTTTAAACGCTCAGGATAATACAACGCAATTGGCCCAGGTAGTAATTGCATCGCCACCTCCTGCGCAAGTCGAAAGTCCTAAGCCGGTTGATCCTATTTTCAAACCCGCGGTAATTGGCATGGAGGGTGTTGTTACTCTGGAACTGCGTAATATTGATGTTGTAGATGCTTTGAAATATTTGACCCAGAAGGTTGGCGTGAACATTATTACCAATAAGACTGTTACGGGAAGGATTACTCTAAACGTAAATAATGCTTCAGTGAAGGATATTTTTGATATTATGCTGCGCAGCAATAACCTGGCTTTTGATAAAAAAGGGGATATCTATAATGTAATGACTCAAGAGGAGTATAGGGCTCTTTACGGCAGAACTTTTTCTGACGTACGGCAGGTAAAAGTATTTAAACTCAATTATGCTATTCCTGAGCAGGCCTTTAGCTTCCTTGACGTCTTAAAAAGTGAAATCGGCAGGGTCTTGGTTGACCCCGAGAGCGGGAACGTTTTAATTATGGATTCTCCGGAAAAGATTGAAATTATGATTAAGGCCCTGGATGGTTTTGAGCAGAAGAATGTGGTTAAGGTTATACGGATAAATTATGCCTCAGCTAAGGATATAGAGGATGCTCTTAAAACCCAGCTTGATAAAAAACAGGTGGGATTGGTTAAGGCTAATGAGGCTACAAATCAGCTTTTGATACAGACTTTACCCGAAAGAATGGCTCAGATAGAGGAAATAATACAATATCTTGACCAGAAGACCAGGGAGATTATTATTGATACACAGATTATCAAGATAAATCTGGTGGATAATATTACCTCCGGCGTGCAATGGGAAGGTTTATTTGATATAAGCCGCAGCGGTTCGGATGCGCTGACCTATCTGGGAGCGTATCCATTCAGCACAGTGGCTGCTGCTGACGCTGCTTGGGCTTCGCGGCAAACCACGTTTAATTCCGTAGGCTATGTAGGCTCGTATCCGTCTACAGGATATACAAGCGCTTATTCTACAGGCCAACAGAGCGTGGGTACAGGCGAAATGCATCTGGGTTTAGTCGGCCAGCACGATGTCAATTTCATTATTAAATATTTAAAGACCATTGGAAATACCAGGATTTTATCTAATCCCAAGCTGGTAGTGGTAGACAATAAAGAGGCTAAGATACACGTCGGTCAAAAGGAGGCGTATGTTACTACTACTACCACAACTGGTTCAGCCACCAATACCATCTCCGAACAGGTAACATTTGTAGATACGGGTGTTTTACTTTCGGTAGTCCCGAATATCAACCAATTTGGATATATAACCCTTAAAGTAAGATCCGAGGTAAATAGCGTTATTGGAACACTAGTGACTCCTTCTTTGAATATGATACCGATTCTTGATACGTCTCTGGCTGAAACTACGGTTATGGTTAAGGATGGTACGACTATCGTAATCGGTGGTTTACGCAAAGAAAGAGATGTGGATAGTATCATTAAGGTGCCGATTTTAGGGAGCCTTCCCTTTATAGGCAAACTATTTAGCATGACTACTAAGACTAAAGAACATTCAGAATTAATGATTATACTTACCCCTAAAATCATCTCCGGAGATGTCCTTATAGCCAGTGTCCACGGAAAAGGCGCCGGGAAAAGCGATTTTAAAGATATTAAAGATTATGAAGAAGGTGATATTAAAGAAGGTAAATCTGTTTACGAATCTGAATCATCGGTCTTTGTTCCTTTAGGAAAAAAAACATTAAGTATTAAAAGAGCTAAGGTCAAATAATTTTTTTAACCACGGAGTGTTTATGAAGAAAAAATATTTTAAAGCCTATTTATTACTCGCGTATTTATTTTATCTTTACTCAGTATTGCCTTTAATGCCGGGAGCCTGCGCGCAAGAGGAAAATTTGACTTTTCAGTATAAAGTCCTGGAAAAAGAGAACGAGAAACTATATGAAATGTTGAATGAGGCAAAGCAGGAAATTGAGCAATTTAAGCTCGCTCCTCTTATCCAAGCCAGCAATCCGGAAACCCAAGCTTTAAAACTAAGAATTAAGCAACTTGAGAACGAATCGCGTTTAAATAGGGAATTATCTCAGCAGCTTTCGGGTGAGAAGGGCATTCTAGAAGGGCAGCAAAAACAGTCTTCGTCTCAGATAAAAGAGCTGCATAATCAGAGGTTGGCTTTAGAAAAACAGAATCAGTCTTTAAGCCAACAGGTTGTGGATTTAAACAGCCAGTACAATAAGCTTTCCGTAGATTTAAGTAAGTTGCAAACCGCTAGCGGCCAGGATCAGAGGGATAACCTGGTTTTGATTTTGCAGGAACGCCAGAATGAAATTCAGAAGTTGCGTAAGGAGTTAAGTGAGATCAGGGGTAAACAAAGGGATCTTGTAGATAAGATAGAACAGATCGGCAATCAAAGTGATCAGCGGCTGAAAAAACTTACCCAGGACCTGACTGTTATTAATCAGGAAAGAGAAAGGCTCATTGCCCAGGTAAGGGATATGGATAGGCAGAACCGGGAGTTGAGCGATTCACTGCAGGGGGTGCTTAAAGAGTTATCCAGCACCGAAGATTTAAAGAATAAGTTATCCATGGAGTTGGAAGAGAAGAATACAAATCCGGAAGTCTCTGCCCAAAATAACGTATTAACTGCCAATCTCAAACGTGAGAATGAGAGAATCAAGGACGAATATTCCAAATTATCGCAGTCTATTGGTTCTCTAAGGCTAGAGAAAAAAGCGCTGGAAGAGCAATATAGCCAGGTAGTTTCCAGCCTCCAGGGCATGGATAGTTTGAGTAAGGAAAATGGATTTTTAAAAGAACAGCTTGAGTACAGCAATATCCAAAAGTCCAAAGAAATAGAGGCTATTAAAAAAGAATATGAAAATAAATTAGCCCAGCTTGGCGCGCAGCTTATTCAACTTCATGACCGCTTGGCTTATGCTGATGAGCAAAAAGACGAGCAATTACAGAAGAACAATCTTGAAAAAAGTCAGGATATCGCAAAACTTGAGAGACAAATAGACGAAAATAAAAACAGATCCTTGGATTATATGAAGCAGTTGGAGGCTTTGAATGCCCAGTTTACCCAGCTTAAATCCCAAAGAGAAAAAGAACTTACGCAATTGCAGTCGCAGAATGATGAGCTTAATGTTCAATTGCGTGATTTAAACAGCCAGAGGAATGTTTTAGTCAGGCAGAATCAGGTATTGGCGCAAAAATATCAGAATGTACAAGAATATTACGATAAATTGAATTCGGAGATTAACCAGACCAAGGAGCAATCTGCGGAGTATGCCCGTCAAAGAGAAGAGTGGGTGGGGCAGCTCAAGAATTTAGATAGCCAATTGGCCAGCCTGAGGCAGCAGACAGACGCGTCGGAAAAATCCAGGAAAATACTAGAAGATGAGAATACGGCAATAAAATCTGAAAGAAAAAATTTAGCGGATAAGCTTAAGGTCTATGAAGAATCTCTTGCCCAGTTAAAAATACAGAAGGATGCACAGCAGGCCCAGAAGGACGCTGAGTTAAAATCCTTAAGCGATAAACTAGCTTCCACGCAGAAGGATTTATCCGGCTCGCAGGATTTAATCTCCAGGCTTAATCAGGATAAGGATACGCTTAG
>JAHKBC010000261.1 GCA_018825725.1 Candidatus Omnitrophota bacterium | reverse complement strand
TCTTAGTGCCTTCAAAAGTAAGTCTCTTGAATTTCTCGATGACTCTCCTGTAGTTGGTAAATCCACCTGTATCGTTAATAGCCTTCCAGGCATTGAAACTCTGGGGGCACTCCTTAATTTAATCCGGTTACAAGGATATCTTGAATTAAAAGCTCCGGCCTCCTCAAGCCTTGAGAGGATATATTCAAGTTCAATCTCCGAAATCTCCTTACTTTCATAAATATTTAATAAGAGCTCTGAGGAGAGAACAATTCCAGGAGGATATGGTAGCCCCAGAATTTCAAAAATCACGAATCCTGTATCTTTTGCTCCCATAGGGAACTTGGTGTGCCTTTGTCCTAAGGTGACTATGAGTCGGTTGAGTTTATTCTCCACTTCATTTAACTTCAGTAACGTCATATCCCTGAACCCTCTCAGGTAAGTTCTTACAAAACTAGCTTGTTCTAGAGGTATTTCGACCCATAACCGATAAGGATGCCAAGGACAATGGGCATCCAGAGGACTGATATCTTCAGAACCAACGCATCTGTACGCCTTCACATCCACGCCTAATTGTATAAGTTCTCTTACTTTAGGGGGATAATTTTCTCTGGCCAACTCATGGGGCGTATCAAGCGGAAGAAAATTCAATAGATCCTCTGGCGTCTCCTCATTAACTTTCATTACCTCAATAACAAAAGGTACCCTTTCCGCATCGACATGTAGCATCATAGGGCTAGAAGAACTTGGGGCATCTTGAGCATCAAACAAAAACCAATCATCGCTAACTATATTAATTATTTTATCAACGTCTTCTTCGGTCCTCTGCGCATATTTTTCATAGCTGGGAATAAGCCCGATATCATAAAAAAGCATCTGGTGGTCTGCGGTATTTGGGCTTAATGACCGTGTCCGCATTTCAAACTTGGCTTTTGTTCTATCAGGATTATCCAAGAGCCGGTAACGGATATCGTAAAAAGGAAGAAACTCCTCTCTCAAGGCATATTTTCCCTCAACAATAATTACCATCCCCTTAGATAAAGGAAAGGAAAAGTCCCTGCGCGTGCTTTCGCTTCTATAATATCCACTAGGAATATTTAACTGATAATTTTCTTTGTCTGAAAACCTAAAATCGCGGATTGCCTTTAACATCACCAATATTCTTTGCTGGTCAAAAAATATCTCCTCATCATAATAAAGCCCGCCTTCAATTTGAACCTGATCAATCGCGCTTCCCAAAATTTTATACTCCTCATTGCTTAGCTCCCAGTCAATAATAACTTTCTCTAAAGCCGCTCTCCAACGTTTTTCTTTCAGGAATATATCCAAAGGAATTACAACCGATTTGGTATTTCTTAGTTCCAAGAATTTCTCCACTTCTTCGGCTATTGTGCTCTTGCCAGAACCAGAAGGCCCATCAATGCCGGCTAATACAATAGATTCTCTACCGAGCCTCTCTAACATCCTTACGTTTTGATTAGCGATGGCTTCAGTAATCGGCCTGAGTTTTATTTTAAAGTATTCCTCTTCGCTGTAATCATAAGGTTTTCCTGTACGAGGATCAATCGGAGGATGTCCATAATAACCCTGGGCCTTGGCATGCCTATCAACAGCTAGCGGAACAATTGCAGGATCATGGCTGTTACGATAATAAGTTGAGGCAACATTGAGGTCAATATCGGGATCTTTCACTAAACATACATCCAAATCCTCTTTTGCTTCTGTGGCTTGCTTAAACTCTTCATAGATGCCTTTCAATTCATTGAAAGTAATACTAGCGCCGTAATCTCCGCGCTGTATCCATCCCACAGTTACTTGATGATCCGCAGGAACACTATATTTTGATTGTAGAGAATACTGCTGTCTGGCATAATTTAATACTCTATCTTTATTCTCAACGCCTAACAAATAATATAGATGAATGTTGCAATCTTTATTTAACTCAAGGAAACGGTATATCTCCTCAAAACCCTCACGCTGGTTATTCGGCTCGCTACCTAAATCGGTATATCTTAATAATGGTGACATTCTTTCTAAAACTTCTTGCATTAACTGATGACGGTCCTTAGTCGGGACACGGTCAGATTCAGGAAAGTTCTTATAACGTATCTCGCCTTGAACACGATATACTACAACATCAAGAGAGAGAAGTTTGATCGCCATAAAAGCAATAAGAATATGGCCCCAGTTTAAAGGATTGGCTGCTATAGGCAAGAAACCTACTCTAATCTCACGATTAATTCTCGCTATGGGGAAACCAGCCATTTCAAGAGAATACTTTCTTAAATTCAATTTTACAAAAGGCTCGATTCTGCCTTTTGATACATCATCTATAATCCCCTTGAAGGTCTTGTCTAAAGCATGGTAGAGGCGGGAAAGAAAAGGTATCTTCTTTATAGCCACCTCCGGATCCCTGCTTTTAATGTCTTGGCGAATATAATCCCAAATCTCTCTTATGCGTTTTATTGATTCAGTTTCTTCTTTCTCCACCGGCGAGCTAGAGAATTCCTCCATTGGATTACTTCCTGTATCAGACTTTTCTGTAATTTCCTTTAAAGCCTGGGAGATAAAATTGGCTCTTTGTTCAGAGCCAAAATCGTCATGGAAGAAATATGAATGGATAAATATGGTCGATTCGGGAAGGTTGTATTGAAAGGCATGCTTATAATTAATACCCCAAACAGTAAGAAGCTCTCTTTCGCGAGAAGGATAATTGGAAATAACTATTAAAATTTCCGGAGGAGCTCTGGCTGGGACAGCCACTTTGCCAAAAGCTTCCTCGAAAACACTTTTTTGTCCACTCTTATATTCTCCTTTCTCAAGATTGAGATTGTATTTATTGCCACTGGTTAAAAAACCCCTTATATAGGTTTTATAAGGTAACTCATTGTCATGGGTTCGCTTAACGGCTAAAGGTATAAACGGATTAGCTTGATTTAGCGGACTACTGGAAGCAGGGTACGGTTTAATTCCTTCTCTGGCCACTGGCAAGTTGGAGCGGCTATGTAGCAATTTAATTTTACTTATAGCTCTCCTTATATTCTCATGTTCAGGCTTAAAATTTATCCCGGTCAAAATACGAATAAGGTCTCTACGCATAAAATACTGCGGGGCTGTGGAATGATATTTTACGGGATTGCTAAGGACGTCTTCTATTAATTCATCCCACTCTATAAAACTAAGCCCCTTTACTTCGGGGCTTTGGATACCCTTATTTAATAACTCCTCCTCTTGAGAATCTATTACATATAAATAAAGATAGGAAACTTCCCGGTTCAATAGATCTGATCCCGAGTAGTAAAATATATCATTTTTATATTTTATCTTTCCTTTGTAATTTGTGCTGCCTATTTTAGTAAAGAAACGGAAAACTCTATACAACCTACCCCGGTCTAAGTCAATTACGCCGATTTCTTCATCCGTTTCGCGAGCCAATGAGAGCTGCGCTCTCTCGCCAACCCCAAAATGCCCGGTAACAAAAAACCCTTTGCTCATCCTCTTATCATTACGATCCTGTATTGCGACACGCAGCCCATCTTCGGACACACCCAGAATATGGTCTGTCCTGTGCCAATCGCCATCGCGATGAATAGCTTCTCTTGTTTTTGCAATACCAGTGGTAAATAAATTAATCGGCTCTACCACATCGCAAACCTCTCCGATAATAGGCTTTAATATCCCGATAAAGTGTATCAAATCTTGCCTACTGATACCTAATCCCTTACTGAATTTATCTAAATCTATAAAACCGTCTCTGCGCAATTTTTCTACGATATCCAACTTAATCTGGATATCCATTGCTTCATTAATAACAGGTGAGCTAACCTGTTTTCCTTCTGTGCGCATCCTCGCGCCGAGTTGTTTCACGCTACTACCTTCTAAAAATCTGTTTACTATCAAGTAAATCTCAGCCCATAATGCCTGTAAAACATTATAATGCAAACCCAGTCCCGGCTCTCCAAATAGTGTATAGAAACCATTCATTCCATAGAAGGCTTCCTGATAATTTCTGTCCTTTAGAACAAACCATGTAGGATAGGAACTTACATACCCGGGATAATGAATCCCTTTCACAATTAACCTAATACTAACTAAGGCGTTATGAAAAGCTTCGATGGTCTCTTTATACTCCCCTTCAATTTTATACTTGTAATCAAAATTTAAATTACCCGGAGAAACACTATCACTACCTTCAAAAAGATGTCCGGAACATACTGAAGTGACTTTGTCAATGAAGGATAGCTGCATCAGTTTTTCAACTAGCCCGATCTCCCTCAAAGCCGGATCAATTATAGAGGGATGGTATGGCAAATTCGGCATTGCATCTACTGATTGCTTTAAAAGCCACGGTTTAACAATTATGTTTTCATGATAAGAATCTATATCAACTTCTCTAAATCCTTGGCGTTTTAGGATTTCATGATTTAATGATGATGAGGAGGAGAGGGCCAATGAAGTCAATATATCTTGTCTCCATATTTTCCTTATTTCTTCATCAACATTAATAATTTCCACCTTATCTTCTGCTATAACAACCAGCCTCCTTAATAACCCCAATTCTCCCTTATATTTAGCTTTAATGAGATCCATTTTATTCGTAACAATAATAAAATCATGATGGGGATCGACAAAATACCCCCTCTCTCTCAATACCTTGCACAACTCATCCTTAAATTCTATGGCCTTTATTAATCTATCATATATGCTCGCGACCGGAATCCCTAGATAGGAAACAGAAATATCCAGATCGCTTCCTTCCCTCTGTCTCCCTTCGGCATAACTGCCAAAAAGAATAACCGGAATAGTGTATCCAATACCTAACCTTTGCACCGCTTCTTGCTGGGCATTCCTAATATGCTGAATCACTTTATCTGCCGAAACAAAATCTTTATTTGCCTGTTCCCACGCTTGGAAGAAAGAAATAGGTGAAGATGTAGCAAAGATAATTTTTTTGCCTTGAGCAAAACCCCAACGGTCAAAAACTTCTATTAGCTTTGGATATCTTATCACAACTGTTCCAAAATATATTTCACGAAGCTCGGATACAATTTCATACAGCCTTTTAAATTCCTCAGGAGATATCTGATCAGAAATCCGAAGCAAAGATATATGTAATGGCCTACTGCGCCTTTCTACACTCGAACAAAGAAGATCAAATCCGCGACGTAACTCAAATAACTTTTCATCAACAACACGACCTTGGGCAAATATCGCTCCATTTGTACCAATATTAATCCCCTTAATATTAACTGTAATTGAACCTACTTCTTTTAATAACTCATTTATTCCTTTTACTATTTGATTGTTGGCATCAGAAAATAATGTTGTTTGATGTAACTTTATTATGGAAGGTGTAAAAATAAACAAAGTTGTATGAATCAAATTCTTAGGGGTAATGCTGAAGAAAGGTCCATCTCCTTTTATGGTAGAAGCTAAATCATAAAGTCTCTCAATCAATTCATGAGAAAAATCAGGAATTGTGGCGATTAAAGAGATGTCTAGTTCTGAATAATTGACCAATGGTTTAGGAGCACCTTGCGCAGCCACCATTACCCCAGAATCCTGCCAAATAGATTCATAAACAGACTCGAGATTTATCTTGTTATCAATTACTTGGTAATTGTTCAAAGAAGAAGATGCTTTTAACGGTTTAGTATAGCTTAACTTACGAATAACTGCTAATTTATACAGTTCGACATATTCTTGAACTGACTTATTCCAACTTCTATCCTCTGATTGGGCATTTTCCATAATTTTGTTCCAGAGAACATTATTCCTAAGGATATTAAGTGCTCTTAAAACCGCATAATGGAAATCATCGCCTTTAATATCATTAAAGAGAAAACCGTTTCCTGCCTCAGATTCAATATCAAACTCTTTTACGGTATCAGCTAGTCCTCCGGTTTTTCTAACAATTGGAATGCAACCAAAGGCTAGCGCTACTTGTTGGATTAACCCACAAGGCTCTCTCTGTGAAGGCATTAACAGTATATCTGCTCCTCTAACTATTAACGTCGATAATTTTATGCTTGTTTCAAAGCGAACCGCGATATTCCCACCCCACCTAGGATCATCCAGTAAATCTGAGATGATTTTCTTGGCCTCATGGTAGTAACTATCCTTAGGATGCCCCTTACCTATCATTATAAATTGGACTTTCCCGCCCGTTTCTTTTAAAATTCTCTCCACGACTTTAATTGCGGCAATATTGTTTTTCTGTTTCGTAATCCTTGAAGTAGCCATTGCAAGAACAGGAACATCCTTATCAATATGTAAGCCGAAAAACTTTTGGAGTTTCATCTTATAAAATGGCCTTATATCAGGCTTACCGATCTTGCGAGGATCAACATCCATGCCGTTTATTACACCAAAGTAATCTTTAACTCGTTCTTTTAATGGCACATCCATCTCTTCGCCGAATTCTGGGAGAAGAGTCTCTTGAGCGTAATGCTTAGCAACAGTAATTATTATATCGGTGTGATATATGGCGCCTCTCATGACATTAAAGCTTATCGGATCACTGGGATGAACTAATCCGAACCAATGAATATCGTCAATGCCCAATTCAGCAAAACGCTCTGCTTCAAACCTGTTGTAATCGCCGCCCTGATAAGCAAGGTTGTGTATTGAAAATGCTCCAGCGACATCAGCAAATAAAGGATGCAGATTATATTTAGTTTTAAGGAAAACTGGAATTAAACCTGTTTGCCAATCATGGGCATGTAGTATCGTAGGCTGAGCAATTAATTTGTTTTCAACTAAAGTTTCGATAGCCTTAAATGTTCCATCACACAATACTATTGATTGTGTAAGTTGATCCCCGCTATAAATAGAATCCGAAATTCCATGATCATCCTCAAGGAAGAAAACATTAACACCGTCTATTTCGGAACTCCATATTTTGATGCTAATCTTATCTTGTTTAATCTTAAGAGTGAACGTCAGTTTTGTATCTTTTAGGCTTGCGCTATTTATGTCTTTATATTTATATGAAAATACGTTTACCTTAGCGCCTAATTTTGCAAGGTTCTTGGCAAGTTGGTATGCTACAACGCCTAAACCTCCGGTACCTGAAAATGGATTTATCTCAGGAGTTACGAATGCAATATGCCTTATCCGCCTCTCAATCTCCTTAGTAGATACTACTTCTTTATCATCTGATTTTAAAATTGGGCTGGAAACCTTTGTTATACTGGCTGAAAAACCAAGGATAGTTTCGGCTATGACCAAATCTTTTAATTCCACGCTGGTCAAAGAAATCCAGTCCCTATCAAAACTATCTCTAATTTTTCTCAGTTCACGCAATGCATACTGCAGCATGAATCTTAATTCATCGGGATTCATTTCTACTACACTTGGTTTATATGCAGCAAGGCTTGATAATTTTATGTTGGGATAGTACCTACGCATAGTAGCTTGGGCCCTAAGTGTATGCAAAGGATGTGCCACCAATAATACGTTTTCATGTTTAATGCCTTTTTCCTTAATAATAGCAAAGCTGTTGTCAAGATTCTCTTTAGTATTGACTGTTTTGTCTTCTACAATAATCTTTCCTTCCGGAATGCTATTCTCAAGTAAAATCCTCTTGAATACAACTGCTTCTGGTTCATTAAAATGTTGAGTAAATTTACCTTTATACCCGGTGGTCACAATATAATCTGCGTAACCACCAAATTTAGCGACCTCTTGTGAAATTCTCAAATCATAATTTCCGGATACCATCATTACATCGGATTGACTAATCGGCTGGCGTACTGACAAAAAATCAAATATTCTCTGAATAAGCCTGGAGCTGGATTCAGCCCTGATGAGCGCTCCGATAGGCATACAGTTTTGCGTGACACTCACATAAACAGAAGCAATGTTTAATTGGGTATCTTTTAAAGCAATTGATTCGTCTCTTATTGCTTTTACTATATGAGAAAGTAATTCATGGTAAAGGATAGCAAGCTGAAGTCTTTTTTGGAGAATAAAAAGATATGGATGGATAAATATTGTTTTCGAGTTAATATCGCAAGCAGCGACATTGCCTCGCGTTAAATTTACATCAGTGCTAATAATGATAGTGAATGAAGGTGGGGCGCGGGTAAACTTCAATAGCTCAAGAATTAAATTTTGCAGTATTGCATCCCAACCTTGATACAGTTTACCCTTTAGGAGAATTAACTCATAGTTATTGCTTTTTGACACACTTATAACCTCAGCAATATCTCCATTTCCATAAAATACCAACGCTTCATTATGGGCATCTAAAGGAACAGCTAATGGATACAAAAATTTCTCAAAATGTTCTTTTAGGGTCCCATCTTTTATTTTTAAAACTACTTCATCTGAATAATTGCGGCTAATTTCCTGAATCTTAGCCACAAGCAATCTTTTTAATTCAAGGTCTTCGCTCATTAGGGCTTGTTTTAGCAATCCAAATACAATATTGTATTCATAAAGAAGGCAAACTGGAGGGCATATACTTCCTAAACCTTCTCTATTAATATAATCTACAACGCTTTTGCGCTGTTGACCTTGCCATATCTGGCTAAAGCTTTCTTTTTGTAAGTTACCATAAGCTACTCTTTCATCTAAGCCAAGCTCAACGCAATGGTACACGGTTCCATCCGGGCCGATAAAACTAACCCAAGGGCAAGACAAACATTCATTGAATGGTTTCTGTTTTTGCCAGATGCCCTCCATTCTTGCGGAAGGAACCCATACATCAATTGAATTCTCCTTTAAAAGAGGCTTAACATCTGTCTGTAGTATTCTAACTGCCTCATCGAACAGCTCTCGCGGGAACTGATAGCCGCCATACAGAAAATTGTAGTACGCGGGATAATACTTTTGTAGCACCTTATGCTGACGAACATATTCTAATGCCATTCTTGTCACCGGCGTGTCCTGGCAACCTCCTACATACCTAACTGTCGGACGATAAGAAATATAACAAATTACTCCGGGATGACGCGCGTCTATTTCCTTAACTCGATTTGCTATCTCTATAAGATTATCTATATTCAAAGGATTAATTATTACACCTACGCCCAACTCTAATGGACTCCTTTTTTTTCGTATGGCCTCAGCGAACAATTCTAAATTGCGCAAGACTTTAGCGAATACCTTTTCCGTATTTACGCCATGAAATAATTTATGTATTTCCGGAGTTCCTGCATTCAGGCTTATACGAAGAAAATTCACACCCGCATCGATAATTTCCCCTATTAATCTCCTATTTAATAAACTTCCGTTTGTGAAAACACCCACTATTAGCCCCTTTTCTACTGCGTAGCGTATGCCATTTATTGTCTGCGGATTCATAAACGGCTCCCCTCCGCCAGTAAAGATAACCCCCTTAACACCAGACTCTTTTAATGAACTTAAGAATTTTTTCATATTTTCAAGGCTCATGAATAAGCTAGATTTCTCTAACAATCCTTGGCTTTTTAATAGCCTGATCTTTTCTTTTGATTTGCCATAACTACAAGTAGGACATCTGTAATCGCACAGTAGCGAAGGAATAAATTGAACTGTAACTGGAGTAATTCCATAGAAATCGCCTCTATAAACCTTATCTAATCTCTCAGAATGTAACAGCCATTTGCCAGTAGTCATAGCCCCATACTGTCCTAGATTAGATATCAGCGTAGTAATATCTTTGTCCTCATTAATAGAGCTTGAGGCTTCAAGTGATCCTACTCCCAAAACCACGTCATGCTGATTTCTAAGGATAACTGGCAAATCTGATTTTTCCTGATATATCTGCCTGGCTTCTAATACCAATACAACTATATCAAGCTTGACCATTGGTTCGTTGGTTATATTCCTAATTGTAAATCTGGCAATCTTACCTTTGGCTTTATTATTATCCAAAATAATCATATCTCCTGCTTCATATTCCCTGGAATAAAGCTCTTTATTTTGACTATCATAAACAGTAACTATTGCCTTCATAGAAGAATGGTCTATGAAATCACCGCTTTCTTTAAGTTCTCTTATTTTATACGATACTTTCTGATTAATGGCGTCAGGATGCTCATCATCGTCAAAATCCAAGAACCAGTTCTTGGGGAGATTGCGCGGATAAGGAAAAATATGCACAATCTGAACCTTGCCATCCTCGTCTAGCTGCCCCTCATAGATTGATTTGAATTCAAATGCCTGGATATTCGGGGTTATTGCTCCCGGCTCTATTACTACCAAATGGGCTACTAACTGAATAGGCCTGTAAGCGATGGGTTCGGGTTCGCCTTTCTTGTTAACCTTAAACCACATATCCCCTGTTATCGGATCTATGTGAAGCAAAGTAGTGAACTCTTCGTAATCCCTTTCATATATAACTACGCCATCCTGATTATAATAGGCTACCTGGTTTATAAATTTCGGTTCTTTCCCTTTGTCTTCTTCCCTGGCTTCTTTGGCTACGAAATTTTTAATGAT
>JAHKBC010000347.1 GCA_018825725.1 Candidatus Omnitrophota bacterium | reverse complement strand
TGATCTCCTGCTTTCTTATTTTAAGATTAAACTTCCGCCTTATAAAATAACAAAAGGGTTTATTTTAAAAGGTTTGGGGGTTGACAAAGATTACATTATCCGTCGTCTGGAAAGGGAATGGGATTGGGACATGCTTAAACTGAAAAGGTGGGTGATAATTAATCATCCGCGCAGAAGATTCACGCTAAAAGAGCTTGTCATCGGCCTGGATATCACGAAAGAATTTGCCGAAAAATGCGAATCCTTATATCGGCAGAATGGCCTGGTCTTTTTTGCCGTTATCAGGGAACTCAGACTGCTGGCCATTACCGCCGGCACGCCGGCCATACGCAGGATACTGAGGGAGCTGGGAGTAGATTTTAGAAAGATTGAAAGGGAAAAAGGCTGGCTGTGCAAGGCGTTGGGGATAAGCAGTAGTGATGTGGTAATTATATTAGCGGATAAAAAGAAGGGATGGAATAACCTGCCGGGATTGCAGGAATGGGTTGGTAAGAAAATGGGGGTAAAGGGAAAAATTTTACCGTTCTGGAGGATTATTGAGGGCCTTGCCCAGAAAGAGGAGTTTATAAGACAGCTTGAACTTAGGTACCGCCGCTCTGCCGGTAATATAGTACATACGGCCCGCTCGTTCAATATATCTACCTGTGCATTGGGAGGGCTCATGAAATACTTCAGGACCTCGCCCAAATCAATCAAACTTGATAAGGCGAAATATCTGGCTGTCCTTGGCAAGACGCGCGCTGAAATGCTTAAGGAGCTTAAAGAAAGTGATTATGCCATCGGACGCCTTTATCAGAAGTATAGCGTCCGGCTTCCGTCACAAAAGAGGGTAAAGGTTACCGCCTTTGTAGAGGGCATAGGAGTCAAAAAAGAATTTGGTAAGGTCTTTAGGGAACGGGCCAAACTTACGGGTAATAATAAAACATACCTCTTAAACTGGCTCGGATTTAGTAGCTTTGACTTGATTAAATCACTGTATAAACTATACAGGATTTCTTTCAAGGTCAGGGAAAAAGGCGGCGGATTTATCCTGAAACTTCTCGGCATGAGCAGGGCCGAGGCGGGGAGGCTCTTTGAAGAATATAACTGGGACCTGCCGAAACTGATAAAATACACATCGGATAAAACAGGCGTCGGGAACCTGAGTTTTGAAGAGATTATCCGCGGGTTTCGTATGGGGGATGAATTTGTGCGTCGTTTCAGTAAGATCCACGGTGAGACCAGACACTCCCTCGTCCTATCTGCGGGCTTTTTTGGAGGGATACAAGGCCATACTTTGCTGGCATTGGCAGGATCGTTTGGCGTAGCCCCTGCGAGTGTGCCTGATCCGCCGGCCGGATATCTAATGGCCTACATAGGCAAGGATAAGAAGTGGCTCCTAGAATTATTCAGAAAATATGGATGGAATCCCTATAAAACAAGGACTGCCGTAAAGTGCTATCTCCCTAACAAGAAGATATCTATCGGGAATTTTCTTTATGGTCTCGGCCTGGCGGATGAATTTTTAAAAGAGGTGGAGCGGAGGCTCAAAATATCTAATAATCAGATAAGCGCCGTATCGCATACGATGGGATTCAGGACGAAAAAAGAACTTGAAGATATAATGGGGTATTTAGGCATAGAGCCCGAAGAGGCAGACAGCTCAGCGAGCGGGTGGCTCCTTAAGAATATCAGTTGGACGAGGGGGGATGTGAAGAGATTCTTAAGGAGCGAGGGATTCAATGTAGGCAGCCTGAAACGGATGGTGAAGGCCAATATCCTGCCAGGTCATTCAATAGGAAGAATAGGTTACTTAGATATTGTCATCGGTCTGGGAATAGAGAAGGAATTCTTAAAGGAGTATGACAGAGCGCGTGACATCTGCCGTACCAAGGTTGAATTATTAGAGCATTTCGGCCTTCCGAGAACACCCTCGTTACTTGACAAGATAGTGAATAGATGCGCTGGCGGGAATAAAACCGAAAAGGAGTCTTTCGATAATTTACTCAAAAAAGGCGAAATTGACGACCTCCTTTATACCCTCGGCCCCGAAGGCACGCTCAGGGTTCTCATGGGATATCATTGCTTTACCGAAGCCGTGCTGAAGAGATTTTTGACAGAATACCTGTCATCTATGGACGAGGTTACCTTTCGTAAAAAAGTTCCGCGCGTAAGAAGATTTTCGTTTAAAAAGGCCAGGAGTATTGATCCCCCCCAATATATAAAATTCAGAAGTCGCCGAAGACTGATCGCCGAAGAGATAATAAAAAGCGTTTATCAGGATATATCAAGGGACTATCGTTTCCTGGAAAAGCTGAAAGATGCCGGCAATGACCCCAAGTGCGGCCCTGATCTTAAACAGGCCTATAAAATTGCGTACCGTTATTACAAAAAGGCGGAAAGGTACAAGCCAAAAGGGCTGAGAATAGCGCTTAAATTTTACCAGCGGATCGGGATACAATTTCTCCTCGAGAAGAAGAAGGCCATACTGGCTGATGAGCCG
>JAHKBC010000260.1 GCA_018825725.1 Candidatus Omnitrophota bacterium | reverse complement strand
GTTTTAAACTCTCATACAATGTCTATACACATATATAATTCTTTATCCCGCCAAAAGATTCCTTTTGAGCCGATAGATCCTCAAGAGATTAAAATGTATGTCTGCGGGCCTACGGTTTATGATGAGCCGCATATAGGGCATGCCCGAAGCGCTTATATCTTTGATGTTATCTGCCGCTACCTGGAATTCAAAGGTTTCAAGGTAAAGTTTGTGCGCAATGTCACTGACGTGGATGATAAAATAATTGATAAGGCCAAAAAAGAATATCCGGGTGAAGATTTAAATACTGCATTTAAAAAAGTAGCTGATAAATACCTTGTTTCTTACCACCAGGCCTTAAGGAATTTAGGGATTAAATCCGAGCCCCCGGATATCTATGAACCAAAGGCAAGCGAATATATCGCTAAGGTGATTAGCTTTATCCAGGAATTGATTAGGCGCGGCAATGCCTATTTGGCAGGAGGGGATGTTTATTTTGATATTACCAAGGCTAAGGATTACGGGAAACTCTCCCACCAGTCTTTGGATAAGATGGAACCTGGTAGTAGAGTATCTTCGATAGAGAATAAAAAGAATCCTCTGGATTTTGCCTTGTGGAAATCCGCCAAGGAAAACGAGCCTTTCTGGGATAGCCCCTGGGGCAAAGGGCGCCCGGGTTGGCATATCGAATGTTCTGTGATGAGTTCGGATATTTTAGGCGATGAGTTTGACATCCATGGCGGGGGTATGGATCTTATTTTTCCTCACCATGAGAATGAAGTAGCCCAGTCAGAAGGCGCAGGCAAAAAGTTCGCCCGCTACTGGATTCATCATGGCCTATTGACTATCAACGGCCAAAAGATGGCTAAGTCTCTGGGGAATTTCATCACCGTAGAGGATTTTCTTGCCAAGCACAAGGACGCAGACCTTTTGAAACTACTATTCCTTTCTACGCATTATTCGCATCCGGTGGATTATACTGAGGAGAAAATAAAAGTGACTGAGAAACAAAAATATGATTTCAATACATTTTTCCAAAAGGTTTCTACCTGGAAGCAGATTTGGAATTATTGGATTTCTCAGCCAGAGTTAGTTTCTTTAAGAGCTAAGACTAAATCAAAGTTTTCAAATAAGGACAAAGAAAAAGTTGATAATACCGCTGAAAGCTTTGAAAAAGCGATGGATGATGATTTTAATGCACCTAAGGCTTTAGGCTATTTATTTGAACTTAGAGATTTAGGTTTAAAGCTTATTTCATCTGATACGGAAGAAGGATTCAGTTACATAGAACTTTTATTGGAAAAATTTCTTAATTTATTTGGGATTTCTGTAAAAGGTTACATTTTATCCAAAGATGAATTAAAGTTATGTATCGATTCAGAGATTGCAAGAATAAAAAAAGATTATCAAAAATCTGATGCGTTGCGTGTCGCAGCTACGGGCGATTTTAATATTACTGTTAGTAATACTGCTGGTAGCATAGTTATTAACGTAGCAAAAATATACAAAGTTTAGGAATAATGCTTTAATGTTTCTGAATCTTTGATAATTTAAATGAACCTGCTAGTCTCGTTCGCTCAGTGTCGATTTTCCCTAACGACCTGTAAAATCTAGAGGGATGGCAATGTTCTTTCGCATTTTCGGCAGCTGCTGAACTCGCGCCTCTCGCTCTTGCGCAGAGTCGCTCAAACAGCATCGTTGTCCCGAGATTTCCCCGCATTCTGCGGGACTTCGGGATTCCCGAAAATACGAAAGCGTCCATTGCCTAAAATCGACATTCGCTCGCAAGACTGCCAGAGTTCATTTGATTAAAGAAAAAATTATTTCAGACTTTTCATTGTATAAGTAAAGAGAGTAAAGAGGGGACGTTTCTGTTTTTAGCTGGTGGGGTTTGAGTTGGATAGAGCGTAATAGGTAATTTATAGAGGCCGCTAAATATATTATATGAGATACTATTTTTTTTTAGATGAAACCGGTGATCACGGCTTAAGTTTTATAGATAAGAATTTTCCATTATTTCTACTGTGTGGATGCTTAATTAGAGATGATAGATTACAAGAGCTGAATAGCAAGATCAGCAATTTTAAGATAAAATATTTTAAAACTAATGATGTTGTTTTACACTCTAGGGATATACGTAAATGTGAAGGTGCATTTCAGATATTATTTGATCTTAAGTTAAAAGAATCTTTTTACCAAGACTTAAATTCCATAATAAGGGAGACTAGCTATAAAATTATAGCTGCGGCGATAAATAAAGAAGAACATATTAAAAAATATGGCAAAGGGGCAGCTGATCCTTACCGCCTTTCGCTTTCTTTCATAATAGAGCGTTTAATATTTTGCTTGGATGAGTTGGATAAGCAGGCAATCGTTGAAATTCGGAGCGAGCAAAGAGGGGCTAAAGAAGACACAATGCTAATCGCGCATTTTAACTCAATTTTAGATAGAGGCACATATTATATTACGCAGGAGAGACTAAAAGAGAAAATAGATAGTTTCAAATTTCACGGTAAAAGG
>JAHKBC010000259.1 GCA_018825725.1 Candidatus Omnitrophota bacterium | reverse complement strand
CACAAGAACACCGACATGTTGGAAATGAAGCACCGAAATAAATTTTATCATTCCGCAACATGATCAATTTCATTAAGTTATGCCAGCTTTTAAATATATTAATCTACCATGTGTCCATTTTGAGCCTATTTTATAATAAGAGAATTTAGTTCAATGGAGCAATTAATTGATTAATCATTTAATTTTGATGTATAATATATTTGTAAAATAAGTCATTGGGGGTTGTTATGGTGCAAAAAATTAAAGATCCGATTTGCAAAATGGAAGTTAATATAACTAAGGCCATCAAGCTTACGCAAGCTGGCGTTAATTTTTATTTCTGTAGTGAAAACTGTAGGCAAAAGTTTTTTAAGCAATCTTCTGTAGAAATATCCGCAACCTTTGGGAATAAAGCTATCTATACTTGTCCTATGCATCCTGAAATCGAGCAGGATAAACCCGGTGATTGTCCGAAGTGCGGTATGCATCTCGAACCAAAGGCCGCTTCTGCCGGAGAAGAAGACAACAAAGAAGCACGTATGCTAGCGCGAAAATTCTGGATTGGATTGATCTTAACGATTCCTGTTCTTTTTCTGGCTCTTGGTGAGATGATCCTAGCCTTTAGTCTAAAAGCATTTGTGCCTTCCAATCTTTCCCGTTGGCTGCAGTTTATTTTTGCAACACCCGTTGTGTTGTGGGCAGGGGATATCTTTTTTGTAAAAGCCTGGAAATCGGTTTTGAATAAAAGCCTCAATATGTTTACTTTGATTGCTATGGGCGTTGGGGCGGCTTATGGTTTTAGCGCGATAGCTATCCTTTTTCCGAATATCTTTCCTGAATCATTAAAAATACACGGTGAGATTGGGTTGTATTTTGAAGCAGCTGCTGTTATTACAGTTCTAGTGCTTTTGGGACAGCTTCTTGAAGCTAAGGCGCGTAATAGAACAGGCCAGGCGATTAAGGCATTACTTGGACTTGCCGCAAAGGTTGCGCACCGTATTCGAGATGGTAAAGAAGAAGATGTTGTCGTTGATCAAATTCAAAAAGGAGATTTATTGAGAGTCCGTCCGGGAGAAAAAGTGCCTTTGGATGGTATTATTATTGAAGGCAAGAGCACAATCGATGAATCAATGATTTCAGGTGAACCGGTACCGGTTGCGAAGATTGAAGGAGATCGAGTTATTGGCGCGACCGTTAATCAGATAGGCGCTTTTGTGATGAGGACAGAAAAGATTGGTTCTGAAACCCTTCTTTCTCAAATTGTGAAAATGGTAGCTGATGCGCAACGCAGCCAGGCTCCTATTCAGAAACTTGCCGATCAAGTTTCCGGATATTTTGTTCCTGCCGTATTGGGGTGTGCGGTAGTTGCTTTTATCATTTGGTCAATATTTGGGCCGGTGCCGGCTTTAGCTTATGCTCTGGTCAGCGCTATTTCGGTTTTGATCATTGCCTGTCCTTGTGCTCTGGGTCTAGCAACGCCAATGTCAATTATGGTTGGTGTAGGAATTGGCGCACAGGCAGGTATATTGATTAAAAACGCCGAGGTGATTGAAAAGTGCGAGAAAGTAACCCATATTCTTACGGACAAAACGGGGACTTTAACAGCCGGCAAGCCTCAGGTAACCGCCACCATTACGGCAAACGGTTGGGATGAGAAATCTTTGTTGAGCATAGCGGCTTCTATTGAACAGAGCAGTGAGCATCCGTTAGCCCGTTCAGTGGTTGATTATGCAAAAGAGAAAGGCTATACATTGGCGCTAGTCGACGGCTTTCAATCCGTAACAGGCGGAGGGGTTAAAGGTAAAGTTAACGGTAAAGTAGTTTTACTCGGAAAACAAAAATTTATAGAAGATAATAGAGTAAGTTTACCTGAAGAATCAAAGAAGAAATCTGATGAGTTTCAAGAGAAGGCCCAGACGGTTATCTGGGTAGCCGTTGATGGACAGGTAGCGGGGATACTCGGAGTTTCAGATCCAATAAAAAAAACAACCCCTGATGCTATCCGCGCTTTACATAAAATTGGGCTGAAGGTTGTTATGTTGACAGGTGATAATGAAAAAACTGCGAAGGCCATTGCAAAAGAATTAGGTATTGCTGATGTGTACGCAGGCCTTGAGCCAAAAGATAAGCAGGAGATTGTAAAGAAGTTAAGGAGTGAAGGCGCAAAGGTGATGATGGCCGGAGATGGCATTAATGATGCGCCGGCATTGGCTGAAGCGGAAGTCGGTGTTGCTATGGGCACCGGAACAGATGTGGCAATTGAGAGCGCAGGAATTACCTTGGTTAAGGGTGATCTTAATGGAATTGTTAAGGCGCTACGGCTTAGCCGGGGAGTTATGCGAAATATTCGTCAAAACCTATTTTTCGCTTTTATTTACAACGCTTTAGGCATTCCCATTGCTGCCGGTATACTTTATCCATTCTGGGGGTTGCTTTTGAGCCCTATGATTGCCGGGGCGGCAATGAGTTTTAGTTCGGTTTCAGTAATCGGGAATTCTCTTAGATTGCGCAGGTTGAAGCTATAATAAACGGTATTAAGCAAGATAAGGAAAATTATTATGAAAATATCTAATCCTCTGAAAAAGTATAAGGAAATAATTTTTTTTACATTTACAGGAGTTGTTTTCGGCTTTTTTATTCTTTCGCCTTTTGCAATGGTTGTTTCGGATATAATACATAACAATTTGCCCGCTGAAAAAATTCATAGTATGTATTCAAATCCATGGGAGTCTATTTTTGAAGTGTTTAAACCATATTTATTCATATGGGGTAGTATTTTTGCGGTTTTCTCTGGAATTACCGGCGTCTTTATGGGACTATATTTTAAGGCTAGAAGGGAATATTTTGATATGCTAAACGATAGTTACAAAAAATTGTGCGAATTAGAACGCTTAAAAGATTCATTGGTGTATATGATAGTTCATGATTTAAATAACCCGCTTACCGGTATAATAGGTAATTTACAATTATTACAGATGGAAATGGGGGAAGCTCTTGGAGATGAACAAAAAAAGAGTTTAGAGATGGCTCTTTTATCTGGCGAAGATATGAAAAGAATGATAGATAATCTTTTAGATATTAATAAAATGGAGGAAGGCAAAATTAATCTTCGCTGTGAAGATTTCAAGCTAGACGAAGCTACCCGCGAAGTTATTGAGCGGATGCAAATAACTGCTCGCCGGGAAGATAAATCAATATTCTTAGAAGCCAGAGAACAATTGCCTAATATTTACGCGGATAAGGAGTTAATCAGACGTGTTATAGGTAACTTAATCAGCAATGCTATGAAACATATACCGCAAAAAGGCGTAATACGAGTTAAGGTTGCCTTGAAGAATGATGAAAATATTTTTTATGTACAAGTTGAAGATAACGGCGAAGGCATTCCAAAAGACTATTTAGAAAAAGTTTTTGATAAGTTCGTGCAAGTTGAAGATAAAAAAGCAAAAATGGGCAGAGGTTTGGGGCTTACTTTTTGTAAGTTGGCTGTAGAGGCTCACGGCGGGAAAATTTGGGTAGAAAGCGAAGCGGGCAAAGGGAGCACTTTTTATTTTACAATTCCTGCAGAAAAGTAAAAGTATGAGTAAAAAACCTTATATCCGTGTCTTTGGATAATCGTTTGATTTGTGTGTGTTCTTT
>JAHKBC010000258.1 GCA_018825725.1 Candidatus Omnitrophota bacterium | reverse complement strand
GCAATGTTCAGACCAGGTCTGGGCGATAGTTTCTAATTCGCAGTCCGTAGGATTACGTTTGAGTTTCTTGAAATAGCGCTGGATAGCGCGCATCTCGCTTGAATTTAAAAAAAGCTGCCCTTGATGGGATATCTTCAAAAGTTCCTTGTCCGAAGCTGATATCAACCTTACCGTAATCATTTTAAAGAAATAGACTACATCTTGTTTAGAAACAAATGAGTCTTCCACTGCTTCCGGGTCTACGATATGCTGTATGATTTTGTTATAGAGAAGCTTCTCGGATATTGTCTTTAATTCAAGCTGGCTTAACTTAGCTTTAATCAGGTATTTCTTGGCGGTCTTAATCGAAATTACTCCCCTGATCCCCAAATCTTTTATCCCTTTTAAACAAGACTCTTCTGCCGGATCCATCACTCCGGGATTATATCCAACCTCAACAATGAATTCACCCCTCTGGCGCGCCTGTTGATGCGCCACTCTGCGGCGCTGATGCTGGCTAATTAATTCACTAATACGGTAATCCTGGATAATCTTATCTACAAGAAGTTCTTCACAAATCCTCTGCGCCTCCAGGCGGGATACGTTGCCCTCGATTAAATATACCTGTTCAAAACGCACATCCTGAATATCCTTTATGCCTAGGTCCCGGATGTCTTTCTTAATACCCTGGCCTACAGCATCAAAGACTTCAGGTTTATTTTTTAACTCAATTCCCCAATACAATTAAATTCTCCTTTTATTGAACTTGTCTTTTGAATAACCTATTCTTGCCTTTTGGCGCAAATGGCTTTTTAGGCAAAAAGTGCTTATTACTTCAGGATGTTATAAGCCTACCTTACGGAAAATTTTATCTACATTACGCAGGTAATAATCGAGGCGGAATATCTTCTCTAATTCCCCGGCGGAAAGATATTTTGCCACTGCTTTATCGCTAGCGAGCGCCTTTTCAAAATCTTGATTATTATTCCAGATCCGCATAGCGCAGCGCTGCACCAGGTCATAGGCCTTAGTCCGGCTTAAACCTTTATCCATAAGCGCCAAAAGCACTCTTTGAGAAAATATCAAACCTTTGGTCTTGACCAGATTAACCATCATATTCTGAGGGTAAACATTCAACCCCTCCACAACCTGAATAAACTTATACAACATATAATCCAAGGCTAAGGTAGAATCCGGAAAAATTATCCGCTCAGCTGAAGAATGGCTGATATCCCGCTCATGCCAGAGAGCAATATTTTCCATAGCTGTCAAAGCATTGCCCCGCAGGATACGAGATAAACCACAGATCCTTTCGCAAATCACCGGATTTCTTTTATGCGGCATAGCAGAAGAACCCTTTTGCCCTTTGCCAAACGGCTCTTCTACTTCCAATACTTCTGTGCGCTGCAGATGCCTTATTTCAGTGGCGAATTTCTCTAAGCTTGAACCAATAATTGCTAACCTAGCCATAAACACAGCATAGATATCCCGTTGGATTATCTGAGTGGATATTTTTGCCGGCTTTAACCCCAGCTTATTACAAACATAGACTTCAATCTTAGGATCAATATTAGAATACGTACCTACAGCACCGGAGAGTTTACCTGTGGACACCTCTTCTCTTGCCAACCTAAGACGCACTAAATTGCGCCTAACCTCATCATACCAGAGCGCTAATTTCAGGCCAAAAGTCGTAGGTTCAGCATGGACCCCATGCGTCCTGCCAACACAGGGAGTATTTTTATATTTTAAAGCCTTTGCCTTCAAAACCTTTAATAGCTTATTCAGCCCCTCCTCCAAAATATCAGAAGCCTCTTTCAGCTGAACCCCTAAGGCAGTATCCAGAATATCCGAAGAAGTAAGCCCCATATGCAAGTATTTAGCATCACTGCCCAGATTTTTGGCTACGTTGGTAACAAAGGCCACTACATCATGTTGGGTCTTTTCTTCTATCTTCTTGATCTCTCTAAGATTAAACCTGGCCTTCTGTTTTATCCTTGTTACTGCCTGGTAGGGCACCTTACCCTGTTTAGCAAAGGCCTCCAGAACCAGGATCTCTATCTTAAGCATGGTGTGAAACTTGAATTCCTCATCCCATACAGAAGACATTTGGGGACGGCTATAACGTGTTATCATTTTATATGTCTCCTTTGGTGAGCATATTTTAGTTGCAGTGCTCCTTTATTATAGCAAAAAATTGCTCTTTGGCAAGCCTAAAGGAACAGGGGCAAAAAAAACTCTTGACAAAAAACTTCAAAAATGCTAAACTCAACCTGAAAATACGTAAGTGTAGGAGAATAAACAAATTGGAATCAAGGAAAAACCGTAAAGCAGAAGAATTCAAGAATTAGGCTTTACGGATTTTTTATGTACCCCCGCACATCTGACTGATAAAAATAAGATGCTTAGGATAAATCCAAAAATAGGGGAAGGATATGATTGATTGGAAAGAGAATAAATTAATAGCTATTGTGGCAGG
>JAHKBC010000257.1 GCA_018825725.1 Candidatus Omnitrophota bacterium | reverse complement strand
TCCTGCGCACATTAGAGCATTCTTCGAGGTAAATTAAAACTGCGTGAGCCCTACATTAAAAGTAGATGAGAAAATTCCTTAGAAAAAAAGGTGGATAAGATGAAATCGGATTTTGTGGCTAATGTATCCCATGAGATCCGCTCGCCCATGGCTCCGATGAAAGATTCTTTAAGCCTGCTTTTGGACGGAACTGCCGGACCGCTGACCGAAAAACAGAGAAGGTTTTTAAACATCCTGGGTAATAATATGGATAGGCTGATCCGGCTGGTCAACGATTTATTGGATTTATCCAAGATTCAGGCCGGGGAGATGGAGATTAAAAAGAGCCCTGTAAAGCTCGGACGCCTGACAGAGGAGGTCGTTAATTCTTTACATACTTATGCGGACAGGAAAAGAATAGAGCTAACGTGCAACATAGGGCAAGGTCTGCCTGAGGTAAACTGCGATGAGGACCGTATTAGCCAGGTTATTATTAATCTGCTAATGAATGCGGTCAAATTTACACCTGAGGGGGGTAAGATAAGTGTAAGTGCGCAGATGATGCCTCGCAATGATTATGTAGAAATTTCTGTCCGGGACTCCGGTCCCGGGATGAGCCGGGGAGAGGCCGATATACTATTCAACCGTTTCAAGCAACTTGTAACTCCACAGGCGGTTAAAGGAACCGGTTTGGGCCTTTCTATTTCAAAAGCGATAGTTGAAATGCACGGAGGGCAGATTTGCGTGGAATCAGAAAAGGACAAAGGAAGCATATTTAAGTTTACTCTTCCAGTGGACAGTGGGCAGTGAACAGTGGACAGTGGACAGTGGGGAACGAACGCTGTGTGCTGAGCGCTGAACGGAGGTCAGGATGGCGAAGCTGATGGTTATCGACGACGAATCAAGCATATGCAGTTTACTGTGCAAGGTATTTGAACCCGAAGGCTATGAAGTGGTGACAGAAATTGACCCGGTTAAGGCGCTGGAGCGGTTTAAAAAAGAAAAGCCGGACTGCCTGCTTTTGGATATCAAGATGCCCAAGGTAGACGGCATAGAAATTCTTTCTGCGGTGAAGGAGATCGACGCTTCTATTGCGGTGATTATGATCACCGGATACGGCAATCTGGAGAACGCGATGGAGTCGATGAAGTTAGGCGCGTATGATTATATTACTAAACCTTTTGACCTGGATTTTATAAAGATGGTGGTTAAAAGGTCTCTCGGGAACAAACAATAACTGATAGCCGGCAAGGAGTTCGAATGGCACTAACAGATGATCCCGCGCTGTTGAGATTATTTACCAAATTGAATAATGAAAAAGGGCTGGATTTCACCCGGTATAAGGAAAAATCCGTTTTAAGAAGAATTGAGACACGGCTTAAAAAGCATAACCTGGATTCTTACGATGACTATATCCGGGTATTAGACTCAAATCCCGAGGAGTATACCCGGCTATTGGGGGCGTTGACCATAAACGTTACCGAATTTTTTCGAAACCCCGAGAGCTTTGAGGCCATAAGAAAAGTGGTGATCCCAAGGATTATTTATTCCAAGCGCGCCCTACAGCATAAGATTATTCGGGCATGGAGCTGTGGTTGTTCATTTGGGGATGAACCCTACTCTTTAGCCATGCTGTTTATGGAAAGATTAGGAAATGCGAGAGATAAGTTTCTTCTGGCTGTCATAGGTTCTGATATTGATAAAGAGGCCTTGGATAATGCAGGGCCCGTAATATACTCCAGAGACCGGTTAAGGGCGGTTGATAGAGGCCTTCTTGACAAATATTTCGATAAAATGGACGGAGATAAATTCAGGTTAAAAACAAAAGTAACCGGCCTTGTGCGTTTCAGGCGGCATGACATAGTTAAGGATAAACCGTTTCTTAACTGTGATCTTATCCTTTGCCGTAATCTGTTAATTTATTTCAATAAAGAACTTCAGGAAGAAGTATTGCTTAAGTTCTACGAGTGCCTGAATCCAGGTGGATTTTTAGTTTTAGGCATGGTAGAATCTCTTGTCGGAGCATCCGTTAATGCCTTTGAGCATGTAAATAACAGGTTGCGTATATA
>JAHKBC010000256.1 GCA_018825725.1 Candidatus Omnitrophota bacterium | reverse complement strand
TTAACCCCATTACCCTGCCTACATCCCGGACTACGGCCCTGGCCTGCATCGTACCAAAGGTTATAATCTGAGCCACATTCTCCTGGCCGTACTTCTTGGTTACGTAATCAATTACCTCATGCCTTCTTTCATAACAGAAATCGATATCAATATCCGGCATACTTAAGCGTTCTGGATTAAGGAAACGCTCAAAAAGAAGTTTGTATTTTAAAGGATCAATATCGGTAATCCCTAAGAGATAACTTACCAGGCTTCCAGCCGCCGAACCCCTTCCCGGGCCAACCGGAATATGATTATTTTTGGCGTAACTGATAAAATCCCAGACAATAAGGAAATAACTTGTAAAACCCATTTCTTTAATAATCTTCAGCTCATGCTCCAGGCGGCCTGGAATCTGCTCATCTATAACAGGATAACGTTTTTTTAATCCTTCCTTACAGAGATGGCGCAAAAAGTCATCCTTAGGCATGCCTCCAGGGGGCTCATATTTTGGCAGATGTATTTTACCAAAATCTAATTCCAGGTTACAGCGTTTGGCAATTTCTAAAGTATTTGTAATTGCCTCCGGCGTCTCGGCAAAAGCCCCAAGCATCTCTTCGGGGGATTTAAAGTAAAACTCATCAGTCTGAAAACGCATACGATTAGAATCATTTAATGTAGCTTGGGTCTGGATGCATAACAGGGCTTCGTGTGCAGAGGCCTGCTCCTTATGCAAATAATGCACGTCATTGGTGGCTACCAGGGGTATTTTTAATTCACGCGATATTTTGATTAAACCAAGGTTTACTTTCTTCTGCTCGGGAATCTTATTCTCTTGCAGTTCTAGATAAAAATTATCTTTCCCGAATAGCTGAGAAAATTCATCCGCCACTTTTAAGGCATCATTAAACCTGTCTTGCTGCAGCAGCCCGGGGATCTCTCCTTTAAGACAGGCGCTCAAACCAATAAGCCCCTGATGATGACTAGCCAAAACATCTTTGTCTATGCGCGGACGATAATAAAAACCCTCCAGATACCCCATACTCACCAATTTGGTCAGGTTTTTATACCCTGTCTCATCTTTAACCAAAAGTATAAGATGATACGCCGCTTCTTCAATTCCGCTTGAACTTTTATCAAAACGGCTGCGGGGAGCAATATAAACCTCAGAACCTATAATCGGCTTAATGCCATTTTTCTGGGCCTCCAGATAAAAATCAACAGCCCCGAACATATTGCCATGGTCGGTAATTGCCAGGGAATCCATTTTGTACTGTTTGGCTAAATTGATCAGTTCGGGTAAACGACAGGCGCCATCAAGAAGGCTATACTGGGTATGCAGATGGAGATGGATGAAATCGGAACGAGCCATGTGTTAGTTGACAGTTAACAGTTCACAAATAATCGTCCACTTAATATTTTGTGCTTCTACTGTCAACCGTGAATTATGAACCGTGAACTAAAATTATTCCCACTCGATTGTTGCCGGGGGCTTGCTGGTTATATCATAAACTACGCGGTTAACGCCCTTGACTTCATTAATGATACGATTGGATATTTTCTCCAATAATTCATAAGGAAGCTTAACCCAGTCTGCAGTCATCCCATCAAGGCTAGTTACACAGCGCAAGGCTACAACATTCTCATAAGTGCGCTCATCTCCCATCACACCCACGCTCTTAATGGGTAACAATACCGCAAAAGACTGCCAAACAGAATTATAAAGATTGGCTTTGGTTATTTCCTCGAATACCCGGATATCAACTTCACGCAAGATATCAAGGTACTTCTCATTAACATCACCTATAATTCTTATAGAAAGGCCCGGGCCCGGAAATGGCTGACGGTAAATTATATTATCCGGCAGTCCCAATCCCTTACCTACCATTCTTACCTCATCTTTGAAAAGATCTCTCAAAGGCTCCAAGAGTTTAAGGTTCATATGTTCAGGTAATCCGCCTACGTTATGATGACTCTTAATTTTACTTGTCGGGGATCCGGTTGCGGAAATGGATTCAATTACATCAGGATAAAGCG
>JAHKBC010000255.1 GCA_018825725.1 Candidatus Omnitrophota bacterium | reverse complement strand
TGGGAGTCGCCTGAAATCAATGGTAAATCTGGTTGGAGATCTTTATGAATAGGAATGCTCTGGAGCTTTAACTCATGCGCAATTAAAAGGTCCACCTTCTTTACAATTTCATTTAAAGAGAGGGGCTGAAATACACCTGTTGGAGAGTGTGAAAAATCTAAGAGAGACTGGGTAATCTGCTTGCATCGCATGGCAGATTCCTCAATAACGTCTAAAAGCTCCTTGAATTCCTTCAAATCAAAGCTTTCCTTATTCCCTGCTACCATTTTAATTAGCTGTACATTATTTAAAACGCCCGTTAAGGGATTATTTATCTCATGGGCTACACTTCCTGCCATCTGGCCTAGCGACGCCATCTTGGAGGATTGGATAAGTTGATCCTGGGTTTCTTTAAGACTGGAATACGTTGTTTGCAGTTCCTGCATACACTTCTTGTTTTCTTCTTCGGCTCTTTTGCGCTCGGTTATGTCTATAGAATATTCGATCATATTAATTACCTGGCCGTCTTTATCAATAATCGGGTCACCGTGCACCTCAAAGTTACGGGAATTTCCTTTATTATCAAAATGGATATGCTCGGTTATTACTGGTTCACCTGTGCGAATTACTTCTTTAAGAGGACAGACATGCACAGCGCTACACGGTTCTTGGCTATGGTGAGTAACCTGATGACAACGAGAACCCTCGACTATCCCTTTTTCTTTGGCTGCCTGGTTGACTAAAATTATAGTATAGTTTGTATCAATAACGTAAAATGGGTACGAAAGCGAATCCATAATCGTTTTTAACGACTCATACTGTTTTTTAACGCGTTCCTCCGCCTGCCTGCACTCAGCATCTAATATCTCAATTTCTGCTATACGCTTCTGCAAGAGGCTTATCTCTTTAATGAATTCTTCCTTACTTTTGTCTGCCATTACTCTCCTTAGAATAAAAAAAATGAAGTCTATCTTTCTCTCTCATAAAAGATACCCTTTATGAGCTACCCGGGTGATATCATGCTCTTATATATATTAAAATCAACAACAACTACAGCATTGAATAAGGATTACAAAAAAAGGTTTTTGAGCACAACCCTAAAGCATATACGAGGCACTTCAACAGCAAGGAGTACTTTTTTTAAATAAACCGAACCGTCTTCCTAGTTTTACAAATAAAATAATTCCACTCCTATTACTGACCGCATTTTCAAACCTAAAAAGAATCCGCTGTTTTTCTAGCTATGGATTTTGCTTCTTCTATTCTTTCTGCCTGAATCTGAAGCCCTAATGCATCCATAGGCTGGGCGTTAATAAATGTAATATCGGTAATACCCACAAACCCAAATACAAAGCGCAGATATGGTTCTTGAAAATCAGCGCTGCGCATAGCATCAGAATAATCCCCGCCGCGGCTGGTTACTACAACCATCTTTTTATTTTTAACCAGCCCCTCCGGGCCGGAAGGCGTGTAACGGAAAAGATACTTGGGCTGTAGAATTACATCCAGGTAATGCTTAAGGGTATAAGGAATACTGAAATTCCACATCGGCAAGCTGAGTAAATAGGCGTCAGCCAAAAGGAATCTTTCTATATGGCGCTCAATATCTCTCCAGGCCTTTTTTTGTTCCTGGGAAAGCTCTTTACCGCTAAGCAAGACATATTTGCCGCTTACCACCTTCACTGTAAGGGGCGGTAATGGCTCGACCGCCACATTAAGTTCATCTATCGAACACTTAGTAAACTTTTTTTGAAGATTTTCTATAAACGCCTGGCTGACCTTTAATGTCCTCGAATCCTCGCCTCTGGGGGTAGCGATTATATGCAACAACTTCTCCATTTTTTTGGTTTCGCCTAAAGCCTCTTTAATCTTATTTAACATCACCTGCATATCAAAGGGTTTGCCAATAAAATCCACTGCACCTAGCTCTAAAGCCAGATCATGCATTTGCTTGCTGGAAGAACCGGTAATGATAATTACAGGGATTTCAGAAGTTTCCGGAGACTTTTTTAATTTATCCATAATACTAAAACCCGTTCCGGAAGGCATGAAGTTGTCCAAAAGAATCAGATCCGGCTTTTCATTACTTGCCAGAGACACTACCCGCATACCGCTAAAGGCTTCGATTATATCGTAATTGTTGGCTTTAAGCAGTCTAGAGATTACATCAAGGACTACTTTATCATCATCAGCAACCAATATTTTCTTTGCCATATTCTCCTTCTTAAACTTAAGCCAGCCTCTGGCGATTTGGCTTAAGTTTATCCTGTCCTCTGGACAGGGCTTGGCGATTTGGCTTAAGTTTATCCTGTCCTCTGGACAGGATTTAGTCTAATTAAATAGTCGCTGTCCCTATTTTCTATTTTTTAAAGGCCTTTAATTTGTCTTTGTGTATCTGCTTTCTTTCTCTTAACAGCCTTGATATATCTTTCTGCCTTCTCGTAATTCTCTCTCTGGGCATTATTTAAACTATTTTTTTTGCATCCACTATTTTCTTAATTTTACCAACTCCTTGTACCTTCCCCAACGTAAAAATATACATATTCTGGCACGCCACCTGTAAGACGCATATCCCCTGATCCGGCATTTCCATTATCCACAGCCCTATCAATATCTATAGCTACCTGGGGGGGATATCTGACGCAATAAGGATTCATATGTATCCAATAATCATTCCCGGCAATCCCATCCCTGTTAATCCAACCTATTGGAGGATGAATGTAGTAAGCTCCCTGGGCTCCACACCCAATTATATCTCCCCAGGCTGTCTTAATCGGCCAGTTTTTCAAATAAGGGCCATTCCAAGAAGTAAGATGCCCTCCCACAACATTACCCCGATCAACTAATCCCACATCAGCTCCCCAAGCCCTGCCCCAGTCGCTAACGCTAGGAGGATAAGAACCTGTATCGGCATAATAGGCATCCATAGCCAGCTGTATCATTTTTAATTCCGCACCTGTTCTCGCCACTCTTGCCTTATCTATAGACCTTATTACCTGAGGAATCACTGTAGCGGATAAAATACCAACTATGGCAATTACTACCATTAGTTCCACTAATGTAAAAGAACGCTTTTCCATTCTCCCCCTCCTTACATAAGCGATTAAATATTTTTCTAAAAACAAAGGATAATTTTTCTTAATAAAAGTACCCTGCTTATTTCACGAAAGGAGTGGTTGAAGGAGTAGGTATAGGTGTTTTCATCAAAGCAACGCTCCTTGGCCTTAATAACACAATCAATAAGAGCAAACTTACAATAAACACTACCGCTGCAATTACCCCCACCAGCTTATTATCCCTCCAATCAGCCATACCTTCCTCCTCTGTAATCCGCAACCTCTTTCACCAGTTCCTAACAAAACTCACAACTTCTATATCCGGCTCAACCCATAGTGGTATTATAACACTTTCGTGCTTAAGAAACCCTTCTATTTTTGATTCCTTCTTTGTTTAATTTTATCCTAACCTCTGGCCAGGATTTAGTTTCAAAAAATAGAAACTGTCCCCTATTCCTTTTCGTCTGAGAATGCTTACTTCCAAGTATCGGGGCGCATTAATTTAATATTTTTATCGATTGCTACCATATCTTCAAACTGACAACTCATTAGATGTTTTTCTTTAAGTTTCATATGGAAATCTGCAACTTGTTTTAATTCTTCTGCTCTTCTGCTTATCGGAATGATAATACCAATCTTTTTGGTAGGAAATGTTGCCTTTACGGCTTTCAGGGCAGGGATTAAATCGCTGTCTCCAGAGACAAGAATCGCCGTATCCCATAGGTCAACTACGGCAGTTTGAAAAAGTTTGATAGCCATATTAACATCGGTCTGCTTTTCCTCAAAAGTCTGGTATTCCTTGTGGCAAATCCTACAGGTTTTATCAACCCGCCGGAATTCGCCGAAAACTATCTGAACATTAATAGATTGTAAGGCTTTGACATAAATTTGATGCCTAGATAGCTTCTTCTGATCCCAGGTAATATAAGTAGTAAAATAGAATATATCGATAATTTTATCTTTGGCGGAAGTAAAAGCTTTAGCTAGTTTTACAAGATTTAACCATTTATATTTATGGTAGGCAGGGAAATCATTTAAGGAATGGTAAATATTAAAACCGTCTACGAAGAAAACAATTCTATTC
>JAHKBC010000254.1 GCA_018825725.1 Candidatus Omnitrophota bacterium | reverse complement strand
CGCTCATAGGCTCATCAGGCTCAAATAAGGGAAAGTTGCCATCATAATACTCCCAACCTACATCTTTAACCGAGTAAACCCTATTTTGCGCTGCAAGCCTATGCCTCATTTCTGTTCCAGGCAGAGGGCCGGCCAATAAAACCTGTATAGTATCAATATTAGACTTCCTGATAAATCGTCTAAAACGCTTGATGCGTTCCTTTACCGGCATCTTAAAATGAGAACCTTCTTTCAATGGATAACCAAAAATAAACATACCGTGCACTATAAATCCAAATTTATGGAATATTCTGGTAAAAGCTATCATATCTTCAGACTTAATATGCTTATTCATAGCCTTTAATTCTTCGTCAATAGGCGACTCAAAACCTATGGCTACTGCGTTGACGCCGGCCTGGCGCATGGCAGAAAGAAGTTCAGGATCTTTCGCTTTATCCAGGCGTATCTGAACGGTTAAGTCCAGCCTTCTATTTATGCTCTTCTGATAGTCTCTTAACATGTTACAAAATCGAATAGTCTCGTCTCGCTGCTGACCAAAAAGATCATCCACAACAAAGAAATGCCTGGCATCCTTTGTTTCTAAAAGATTACTTATACTCTCAAGTAATCGCTCAGGGGAAGCGGGCCTGGGCTTACCTTTAACGGTGCAGAATTCGCAATCCATGCCACAGCCCCGTATCCTCTCGACAGGATACATTTTAACCTTAGCATAACGCACTAGGGAGAAATTCGGTAACGGTAACTTGTCAAAATCAGTCAATGGTTCTCTTTTAGGCGTGCGAATAACCTGCCCGTTACTGAGATAAACAATACCCTTTACCTTATTTATCTCATGATTGCCTTGTATAGCATCTAAAAGTTCCCTAATTGTTTCTTCTCCCTCTCCGATAACCACATAATCAACACCACAAGACAGCGCCTCGGTTATGTTTTCTTCAACAAAATGCTGTCCTCCGGCAATGGTTATAATACCCCTGTTTTTGTAAAAGCGGGCTATTTCGTAAAGCCTGGGTATAGTACTTGTTAATCCGCCATAAAGCCCAACAACATCTGCGGGCCTTAAGCTTTGTAAGATTTCATGGTCAGCTCCGCCAGAAGCGCTTTTTGGCCCATATCTACGCAGGTTATTCTCGTCAATGACCTCGACATCCCAACCTTGCATTTCATTCACCGCGCTGGCAACACATACCGGGCCCAAAGCTGTAGTCCTCTGAGCAATATGAGAATAAATATTAAACGCAGGGAATGCCGGAACCACAATCCTCAATCTGTATCTTTTTTTATATACGTCTAACATGGCTAATAAATATTCTTAGTTACGAGTTTAACTTTTTTAATTACAACCATATACCAACCCCGGGGTCGTCATAAATACCTTCTTTGGCGTAACTGTTTTATTTTACCATAAGATAAACGACATTCCTAATCCTTAGAATAGCTGTTTAAAAATATCGCTTTATTCATATGCAAAAATTATTTTGTCAAAAACACTTTTAGCTCTTTATCTACCCATATGCCATAAATCTCTAAATTCAGATTCCAACCTTTAATATTCTGCACAGCCTTACTTATCTGCTACAAGTGGTCAACTTCTGCGCAAGGGTTACCGGCGCAATCATAATGACCAATTATAAATATAATATTCGAGTTATGGCTGTTGCATGAAATTAATACTTTATTTCTGATGGATTCAATTTCAATTATATTTTTGTATTCGCTCAAGAGCTTATCCGGCCCGGGTACGGTAACCATGTCAACATAATCAATATCATAGCTGTTTTTGATAAATTCGGTTACCGATAACTGGACCCTTCCGTCAATGCAATTTATCGCTGTAGCAAATTTAGACTTCATATTGTAGGCTTTGAGAATTATCCCTTATTCGCTGTTTTAATATTCATTAATTATTAAATTCCCGCTATTATCTTTTTCTTTCAGCCAAAAGAACAACATGCCTTAATTCCTCTTCGCCTTGCGCCTCAAACCACTTTTTTTCAAAGTCGTGACTTTGAATAAT
>JAHKBC010000354.1 GCA_018825725.1 Candidatus Omnitrophota bacterium | reverse complement strand
GTTGTGAGTAATATTAACGTCACCGCCATTGCCAAGCAAAATAGTGTTAAAGCCGCTATTCTGCTTAATAAACTCTGCCATTTCACCAAGCAACACTCCCTCGCCTTGCGCCCTATTTCCGCCTATAGCGCCAATTATCAATTCTCCTTCTTTCGTGAGCCCGATAAAGCTATGCTGATAGCGCTGCGTTAACTGATTAAAATCAGCGAATTCTTCTGTTAGGCTTTTCGGAGCGACAATGTTACCTTCTCTTATAATCTGCTGGCCGTATATTGCCAGCTGAGCAATTCCGCTGATATCCTGCCCGTATGCATTATAAATCTCGTCTTTCTTACCATGAACGCCTTTAATAAAGGTGAGCCTCTCAATTGATTTTTCGCCATTCTGACTAACAACAAAACAGGTATAGGTTCTCTCATTAACCGCTTTACCTGTAGCGAAATCGAATTCCCCATCCTGATGGTAAATGGTACCGTTCTGGAAGACCACAAAATGCGAATTATGGAATAGATTGCCGTAGGGAACAGCATAGAAATCTCGTCCGGCGATCGCAGGGTTAAGTCCGACAAGATGTTCGCTGTCCTGTAGATAACCGCTAAAGAATCCCTGAATTAGGCTGCCGTCCAGATAAAACTTCTTTTCTCTATGGTCAAAACGGATGCGGCCATTGAGTTCTTTCTGCACGCTCATCATAACTTCGGCTTCAGAAGCAGGAATAATACTAGCGAAAGAGTTGGCCTGCGCAGGACTAGAGGAGACAATAGTTGTAACATAAGCACCAACCGGGCTGCTGGAGCTAGGTTTATTTTTCCATGAAGGCAAGGCATACCGTGTTACTGTTACGGTCCCATCATATTCTCCGTACCCGCAATGTGCCGAAGACCATTTACAGCCACTCATAGGACAGTCCCATTCAAAACCAGAACAGTCAGTAGCAATCCCCAAAGCGGTGAGGGTACGACCATCCGGGCATTTATATATACTCTCTCCTCCTGATTCATATACATTCTGCCCTATTGACGCTATCTCTTTTTGTAACCCCTGTCTTAAGCCTTCGATACTAGATGAACGCTCAATCATCACTGGCACTGCTTCTTGTAATTTCATATCCTCCAAACCCTTGTCCCTCGCCGCCTTAAACCATTGGGGAATAATCCTAGTCACTCCTACTGCTTTCTCGAATTCTGTAGGATTAGTCCCAAACTTTAAAATTGCATCTCTACCATAGTGCAAGACTTCATATGGATTAACTGAACCTAGCTCAACAGCTAAACCCTCTAATGCTCGTAAATCCCGCTCAAACCAATCCAGTCTATTTTCTGAAACTTGCGCTGCTAAAGGCACGCCGTATTGAATAGTAGAGCAGGCTGGGATATCGTGCTCCTGTCTAATTCTTAAGGCCAACGCTACAACTATATCCATGGCCTGCTTTCTTTTTTCCTCGCTAAAATATTTACCAATGGCCTCTTTTGCCGCTGGAGCAGCTAATCTTACTAAGTGCTCGGTAGTGATTCCTTTTTGTTTTAAGACTTGAATAAGCGGTAAAAACATTGGCAAGTCTAATAGAAGCCGGTTTTCCTGAGCCAAAAGCAGGTTTTCTTTAATCCCTATATCTCCAGAAATACTAAGATTGTGTAATAAACCTATATTTTCTGGTCTTGCTTCAGGAATACCTGCTATTTTTAGATAGGCTTCTGCTGCGGCTTCGCGGACAACACTCCACTCGTCTCCCAAAAGATTTATAAGAACAGGGATTGCTACTTGGGCCGCGGGACCGATTTTGCCTAAAGTTTTGAGTGTGTAGTAAAGAGGGGGGGGATAAGAATGTCCTTGAAGTTTCTCGTCCTTAAGATCGGTAATGTATTTTCTCATCTTTAATTCAGTGTTTAAAGCGCCAATATCGTCTAAACCCTTGAAGGCAAAATCGCGGGCGTAATTATTTTTAACGGTTAAACCAAAAACGTATGTTTTTTTCTTAAGCTCATCGGTTAAAACACCAAGTTTCTCTAGAATTGTAATTACATCCTCATCAAACTTAGTCTCCCACCAATTTTTATCTTCCAGG
>JAHKBC010000253.1 GCA_018825725.1 Candidatus Omnitrophota bacterium | reverse complement strand
GCGGAATAATGGCTGATGTTAATCCAGAAGAAAGCATCTGCCTTACTGCGGATAATCGGTATCAAACTGTAGCGCGCCAGATAAGTTATTTGCCAGACAATCCCCGCTAAAATCATGTAAGAAAAGATGCGGTTAAAAATACTCCTTCTATTCTTACAAAAGATGAATAAGCAGAGGGCAAGCAAAACAATAATATTAGTGATAAGCAGAGCAGTGTATAGTATTTCCATTTTAATTAATAGTAGACGTCAAACGATAAACAGTCAAGGTTTTTTATCCCCTTTGCCATAGCAGGCCAGGCAGCGGAACTTCACAAAGGATTTTTTTGAAAAAAGATCCTATTCCTCCCTGATTGTTTTGCCTTGTAAAGAGCCTGGTCAGCGCTATCAATAAGGGCCTGGATCTGCAGGGCATTATCCGGATAAACCGCTATACCAATACTCACCGTCAACTTCACTTCTTCATCATAAGCGCGAATCTTCTGGGAGGATATGGCTTTAAGGATACGTTCGGCAGCTAAATTAACCTCGTTAATCTTAGCCTCTGCCAACACAACGCAAAACTCTTCTCCGCCGTAGCGGCCGATAATATCAACCTGGCGGATATTCTCTTTTACCAGCCGGCAGACCTCCTTTAATATGACGTCACCGACAAGGTGGCCGTATTTATCATTTAAGGCCTTAAAGTGGTCGACATCGATCATTAAACAGGCCAGGGAATATTCGAATTTCTTAGAACGCTTCAGTTCTTCTTCGAACCTTTCGAGAAAGTACCTTCGGCTAAAAACTCCAGTCAACGAATCAGTAATTGCTAATTCCTGAACCCTTTGGTAAAGTATGGCTCGTTTCATCGCCAGGAGAAATTGGGTAGCCAAGATATGGAATTTTTCCTCTTCGCCAAGGCTTATACCCCGGGTTAAAAGGTACCCAACAGGCACATTATTAATATTTAAGGGCAATACCTTATAATTGTCGTAAGCGCTAATACCTGCTCGTGTCCTAATAAACTGCACATCATCGACTTGCAGGTGGCTCTTGAGCTGTTCTTTAAAAGACGCAAATACCAAAGACTCGTCAATAAACTTACTCACCTCCTTGGTAACATCATACAGAGCTATTGTTTCTTCCAGGCGTTTTTTTAAAATACTGTTTTCCTTTTCCACGCTTGATTTCCTGGTTAAAATATTTTTATTCTCGAATTCTCTGTTGGTAAGCTCGCTCTGAAAAACCGTAAGGCTACGGCTAAGTATACTCCTCATCTGCTTAGCCAATAACACAACTAACAGAATTAATAAAGTAACCGAAGAAAAATAATCTAGCCTAAACACAGACCACCCTATTCCTTCCTGCTTCTTTGGCTTTGTAAAGCGCCCGGTCAGCCTTCATCAAAAGTTCCAATTCATCCGCGCCATCCTTGGGAAATCCGGATATCCCAATAGAAACAGTTATGCTGGTCTCCTGTTTACGTAAACGAAACTTTGTTTCCTCCACCCGCTTACGCAGGGCTTCAGCCAGCGCGCAGGCTTCTTTTTTTTCCAAACCCGATAAAGCCAAACAGAATTCTTCTCCGCCAAAACGGCTGATAAGCACCGGCTTGTCCTTAAAAAAAAGGCTCATTGTTTCAGTCAGGCTCCTTAAAACAATATCCCCGGCAGTATGGCCGAATTTATCATTGTATTTCTTAAAATGGTCGATATCCAGCATAATCAAGGAAAAGGATTCTTTTTTGCGTAAACCTTTTTTTACCTCATCCTGGAGCCTCTCTAAGAAATAACCTTTAGTAAAAGCAGCTGTTAATCCGTCGTGAATGGCTAACTCCTGGGTACTATTGAATAACTGCGCGTTGTCAATACCCACTGCAGCCAAATCGCTAATTTTTGCCAGGAACCTCAAGTCATCCTGAGTAAAGAAGTTTACTTGCGGGCAATCCAGCCTTAATACCCCCAGCACTTTATGATCAGCAATAAGGGGAACGCTGACCAGGGAAAAAAAGGGGCGGGTATCGGATAACCTGATTTTTTCCGGGTCAAAACGAAAATCCTTGCGCGTATCTTCTACCAAAAGAGGGCTGCCGCGCTTTAATACCCAGAGGTCAAATATATCACCCTCTTTTTCCTTAATAACTAACGAGCTATCCTCTTTCTTGGCTTTGTAAAGAACCAGTTTCTGAGAATTAATATCAACCAGATAAAGAAGGCAATTCCCCTTATTCTGGGAAATCAAATAAAAGGCGCTGGCAAGAACCTCGTCAGCCAAGGAATTCAAATCCAGGCTCTTATTGATAGTTTCTACAATATTTTTCAGGCTATCATAACTAAGAATCTTCTCCTGGAAAGAATCCTTAGCGCGCAAGGTATTAGAATATTCATTATCCACAACATTCGCCTCTTCCTGCAACTGCTCCAATGTAAATTTCAGGCGACGGACCTTGCGGGAATATTGCGTAAAATAATAAATAATCAGGATCGAGATAACTAAATAGTAGCCTATTAATAAGCCGGGGGTAATCAAACTGCTGCTAAAGAGTAGAATTACAGGAAGGAGAAAACAGATAAGCCATACCGCAAGATTCTTATTAACTAGTCTCAGAGGTTTATGGCGCAATGGCTTAGGGGG
>JAHKBC010000252.1 GCA_018825725.1 Candidatus Omnitrophota bacterium | reverse complement strand
ACTATAAACCTTATCGCTGGTCAGGATAACCTTATAATCACGGCATAACATATCAGAAAGCCCGGAAAAACTTAAATTACCCCATCTCTTGGTAGCCCCGGCGGCGCTATAATTTATAAGGATGATCCTGTCCTTTGACGTAATATTATTCTGCTTTAAAAGCTCGTCAACATAGCTAAAGTCTTCTTTTGTCGCACTGAATATTTTTACTGCACAGGAAGGCAAAGGATACTTTATTTTCAATGTCCTGCTTAGCCTGTAGGAATTCCTTTCAAGCATATGCTTTATTTGAGGCGGAATAATCAAAAATGGCGATGTTTTAAACTTAGCAGGAAGTAAGGCCCCATAAAGGGTGTTACGAAAATCAATAATAACGTCAAAACCCCCTTTTTTAAGATCAAAAAATAGCCCGATTTTCTTTTTTAAACCCCAAAACTTATCATATACAATCAGTTTATGTATATGGATATTGCTTTCCAATAATTCCTTTGTCCGTGAGCCAATCACGACTGTAATCTTGGCGTTGGGAAAACTGGTTCGCAAATAATCCAAAGACGGCAGCGTGAGAATAACATCTCCCATGCTGCTAAGGGTAATAAATAGAATTTTCTTTATTTTATCCATAAATAACACCTGTGGGATACAGGCAGGCACTGCTTCTCTACCTCTGCCCATACCTTTACCTATGTGTTGATTAAGCTCTTTTTACCTTTTCCAACACATCCTCAACGCTGACCGCCTTCATACAGCGGTTATCGGCGCAATCTTGTTTGTAACAAGGAATTTGACAATCAATATTACCGCGAAGGATTAGCAAATTCTTATCCGGATACGGAGCAGTAACTAAAGGATCAGTCGGGCCAAAAAGGGCAATAATCTTTTTTGCTCCTACGGCATTAGCTATATGTAAAGGCCCGGAGTCAGCGCTGATAAATAAATCCGCCCGCTTTAATAAAGCCCCGAGCTGTTTTAGATTCAATGCTCCGCAGGAAGAGATAACATTCTCCCTTCTGCGGCCCATAACCTCATTAATCAGGTTAATGTCCGGGATTGCTCCTGTCACTACAATCTTACAAGGATATTCGCATGCAAGCCTATCGATTAAGGCTAACCAATATTCTTTAGGCCAGCGTTTAGGCAGCCAATTTCCTCCCGGGTTAAGAACCACCAGAAAATCATCATCCTCAACCCCCTTTTTCTTAAGAAAATCCCGGACATAAATAATATCGTTCTCCTTGATCATAAAATCCGTATAGCGGTCTTCGGCTTTAAACCCGGCCTGCTCGATAACATTCAGGTAATAGTCTATCCTGTGTAACGCATCTCTATTTGGAGGAATGATCTTAAGGGTAAGCAGAAATGAACGTTTTTTGGTATAATAACCGATTCTTTCGGGTATGCCTGCTAAAAAACAAATCACAGCGCGGGTAAAAGAACGGTGCAGTAAAAATACCTGGTCAAATTTCTTGCGTTTCAGCAGGCGGATAAAGTTAAGCTTTGCCAATAAACCCTTATGGCGGTCATCCTCATCAAAGATGATTATCTCGTCAAGGTAGGGATTGTCTTTCAGGACTAAATAGCAGCGGCTAGGGATTACGCAAGCTATATACCCGCGGGGAAAGTTATAACGTAAGTTCCTTATTGTGGCTGTGGAGAAAAGGACGTCCCCTAGCCAGTTAACGTTAAAAATAAGAATTCGCTTATTAGTCATCGCGGTGTTCTTTGATAAAAGTATAGAACCCAGAAATCTCAATAGCAAAAACTAAAAGATTGCTCGAAGAAGATGAAATCCTCAAGCGCTTCAAGGCAAATAAGTCGTTCTTAGGGTAATCTTTACCGGGATTAGTAGCCACGGATAACTTATATCCGGCATCTATCACCAGCTGCCGGATATGCGCGTTAAACGCACCGATAGGATAACTAAAAATATCCACCGCGCGCCCTAGCTTCTCCTCCAGTAATCTTTTAGAATCAAAAATTTCGCGCCTTAGCTCCTCTTCAGACTGCACATCAACCAGGGCCCGGTGATTCAGGGTATGGCTTGCAATGGTAACCAGCCCGTCATCTTGCATCTTCATTATATCTTGCCAGCTTAATTTTCCGCCAGTACCCACTTCATTATAAATAACAAATATAGTTGCCGGAAGCCCGTATTTCTTTAATACCGGATAAGCTAAGGTATAATTGTCTTTATATCCGTCGTCAAAGGTAATCGACAGGGTCTTGGAAGGAATCTTTTTCTTATGCCTAATAAGCTCGGCCAATGCAGAAAGCGGAATAACATTATATCCGGATTCTTTTAAAAAAAGCATCTGGCGCTGAAAATCCTTTAATGAAACAAGTAACCTGTTTTCTGGATCTGGATTTATCCCTATTCCGT
>JAHKBC010000004.1 GCA_018825725.1 Candidatus Omnitrophota bacterium | reverse complement strand
CGCCAAAACTTAATTCTTTTACTCCGGTATTAGCTACCAAACTATACACATTAACTGGCGTACCGTTATCTTCAACCTTACCATTCCTAATAAATTTGTCCTGTTTTCCCTTCCATCCGTTTTCCACAATTAACCTAGCATTGGTCCATTCCTTACCCTGACTTGTAGAAGTAGAAGTCTTCTCAGCTCCTAAGAATGCTTGGTTATCCCATGCCCCTACTCCATAACCGGTCCTCTCGATCTTATATTCACCTAAACCTCCTTTAAGCTCAACTCCTTTAAATTCCAGATCAACCTTGCCTACGCTAGTCTTGCCGGCGTCATTCTTCATTGCCGCTATAACCCTGCCTTCTGCTGTATCTATGGTTTTTTTGCCGGCCAATAGATCATTTCCCCATACGCCGAACTTTCCGGCATATTTTTCTTCTCTGCCCATACTTAGAATAATATTACCCTGGTCATCTTTTCCTTCGAATGTCTGTCTTACTGTGGCATCATTACCCAGGCCAATGCCTTTTGCTCCCAATCCTATCTTATCCACAAATAGGCCTCTTAATCCGCCATCCGGAGAACCCATCATAATGGTTGTGCCTTCTTCTATGCCATTGAAATTATAGTTTATTCTCTCTTCTTCCTTGCCCAGCTTATGGCTGGCTGTTCCGGAAGTCGCAGCTAAAAATTTATCAGATATCTTATTTAAAGTAGTAATGGAAGCGCCTAAACCAATATTGTCTGTGGAGCGCGAAGTCAATATATCCTCGTAGCGGCCGCTTATGGCTGAGATAACTCCGGTTGTTTTATCCTGTGCTATGTCTAATCTCATGCCAGAATAATAACTTGAACCGGTTATGGTTTCGTATTTAGGATTATCGGCTCCGGGAACGCCGGCAGCATGAGGATCAAGTTGGAATGTTTGCCCAGTAGCCTGATTTGTAAACTGCATTTTTCCAGAATCTAAAGCCCCTGCTTCTTTGCCTGGGTCAATACTTGACCAGGTAGCCTGGCGATACATCCCTTCTCCCGCGCCAATCTGGGTCTGCATGCCTAATCTCAGCCTGCCTTCGCCACTGGATTGCAAAGGACTTCTGAGCAAGGCTATTGTTTTATCGTCCTTACTAGATAATTCTATGTTTAATGCCGGCAAAACATTTGCGCCACGTTGAGCTACTGTTTCTATATTGCCACGAATATCCACATCTCTTAGGCGGGCGACTTTATCAAGCTCATCTCCAGCTTTTTGAAATTTTTCAATCGACTGCTTTCTCTCTTTATCTGTCTCAGAATTCTTTAATAAGCCCGGCGCCTCATTTAAGAAATTATTAAAAGCCTGCTTATACTGGGCAGCCCTAGAATTGCTTAGTTTAACCTCAAAACCCTGGGCACCTAAAACCATCTTCTCTTCACTAGGATTCTTAAATAAGATAGATTTATTAACTGCCTTGAATATCTTTGTATTGGGATCCACGCCTGTAGGATATTGATCTACCGCTGGGCTATGCTCCTTGTAAACTAAAACATCTATTGGTTTGACATCGCTGGCCTTTAATACACCATCTTCATTATAAGTAAAGGTACTTCCTGCTCCGCCAAAATAATGCCCTGTATTGGTTTCAATGGCATGGCCTGAACTGCCTATGCGCACTTGTGTGCCGGCAGTAATAATCGGCGCGGAGTTACGAACAACTAAACGGTCATCTTTCTGGTTTAAAGAAGCGGTATTAACCAGCGCCTTTCCAAAATGGACATCTTTTATAGAGCTTACTGCATCGGATTCAAATTTACCCGCAATACCACCTGGAAACGCAGGGGGTAATTTGTCATCTGTAACAGTTGCTCTGATGCGTTTATCCATGGCGCTTAAAAAGACCTGGTTGTCGACCTTAACATCCTTGCCAAAGAAATCTACCGTAGACCCGCTGGATTTAATTAAGACTCCTTCTACATTGACCCGTCCTTCTTTATCCATCATCATTGAGCTAGATACGCCGCCAAAAGTACCTAAAACAGCAGACCTTACTTTTTCTGTTGGAGCAAGGTTATTCCAGCTAAAATACAGAGAGTTATTCTCATCAAGTTTAATCTCCTGCCCAGCTTTTAATTGGCTAGATGATTTGGCAATGGGCTGATGAATATCTCCGGTCAGGAAATTTCCTACGGTCTTAACCAAAGCCACATTCTCAGGAGAAGTAAACTGAATAAAAGAATCACTTGTTCCAGTGTAAATGGCT
>JAHKBC010000025.1 GCA_018825725.1 Candidatus Omnitrophota bacterium | reverse complement strand
ATGTGACTGGAGTTCAGACGTTGCTCTTCCGATCTAGGGTTATAAAAATTATATATATTTTAAACTGCATAAACCGGGCATGCCCGAAGAAATTACTTCAGAAATCAAGGGTAATCCTTTAATAAAGAAATCCAGATTTATAATTTAACAAGTTTTATTCGTCCGCAAGTAAATAGCGGGTTTAGATATGTTGTTTTAACTTCGTCGAAGTAAGTTTGGATACAAGAAAAATAGTGCAATAGGTATCTTGTCCCTTGCGTATACGCATCAAAGATTTCTTCGATATTTTTGATGCACGCTTCGGGATAAATTTGCATGTAAGAAAACGAAGACAAATTTAAGGAGGGTAGTATGGATTGGGGAATGAAAAATCGTTTAAGCCAGTTAATTCAACCTGACGGCCATTGTTTTTTTCTGCCCATAGACCACGGGTATTTTCAGGGGCCGACAAAGTGCTTGGAAAAGCCAGGTGAAACAATTAAGCCATTGTTGCCTTATTGCGATGGGCTCTTTGTGACCAGAGGGGTGTTGCGGGCAGCAGTAGACGCTGCTAACACCAAACCGATTATACTGCGGGTTTCCGGCGGCACCAGCATGGTAGGCAAGGATTTGGCAGATGAGGTGGTGACTACTTCTATTGAGGAAATCATTCGCCTGAATGTTTCTGCAGTAGGGTTATCCGTGTTTGTAGGGAGTGATTATGAAAAACAGACCCTCTCAAATCTGGCTAAATTGGTTAATCAGTGTGAAAATTACGGGATTCCGGTTATGGCAGTTACTGCTGTAGGTAAGGAATTAGAAAAACGGGATGCGCGTTATCTTGGGCTTAGTTGCCGGATTGCTGCTGAATTAGGAGCTCGGATTGTCAAGACTTATTGGTGCGAGAAGGATTTTGATAAAGTTGTCTGTGGTTGTCCGGTGCCTGTAGTTATTGCCGGCGGGCCAAAATGCGAAAACGAATCCGAAGTTTTTGATTTTGTTTATGATGGTATGCAAAAAGGAGCTATCGGAATCAATTTAGGAAGAAATGTTTGGCAGAGTACTCATCCGGTGGCCATGGCTAAATCGCTGCGCGCAATCATCCATGAAAAGGCTAATGTAAAAAAGGCCCAGGAGATATTCAACGAAACCAAGAATAAGGGATAAGAGTTAAGGGGTATGCGGGTAGCAATGTATTATAATAACCAGGATGTGCGAATCCAAGAAATGCCTTTGCCGGAAATTGGAACGCAGGAGTTGTTAGTTAAAGTAATGGCCAGCGGTATCTGCGGCAGCGATGTGATGGAGTGGTACCGGCTAAAAAAAGCGCCCCTGGTATTAGGCCATGAGATCAGCGGAGAGATTGTTAAGGTAGGTAAAAAAGTAAAAAAATACAAGAAGGGACAGCGGGTTTTTGTTTCCCACCATGTGCCTTGTAATACCTGCCGCTATTGTTTAAGAGGCGAGCATACTGTCTGCGAAACACTGCGCACCACTAATTTTTATCCCGGAGGCTTTGCCGAATTTATCCGAGTCCCGAAACGCAATGTCGAGTGCGGAGTATTTGTTCTTCCCGGAAAAATGTCCTATGAGGAAGGCACATTTATTGAGCCTTTAGCTTGTGTTCTGCGCGGACAAAGAAAAGCGGATTTAAAACCCGGACAAAGCGTGCTTATTCTGGGGGGAGGCATCTCTGGAATATTGCATTTATTAGCTGCCAAGGCGTCGGGCGCAGGCAGGATATTTGTAACTGATATTAATGCCTATCGGCTCAAAGCAGCTAAGAGATTTGGCGCCTATAAGGTGATTCACGCTCAAGAAGACGTGGTTTCTTGTTTACGCCAGGCCAATCAAGGCAGGCTTGCGGATATAGTGATTGTTTGTACTGGTGCTCTTTCAGCCTTTCAGCAGGCTATGCATTGTCTTGACCGGGCAGGAACCTTGTTACTATTTGCCTCTCCACAGCCCGGGGTTGCTCTTAGTTTTTCCGCCAATGAGTTTTGGCGCCAGGGTATAAGAATAGTGCCTTCTTATGGCGCAAGCCCCTTGGACTTGAAAATGGCTATCAAGCTGCTTTCATACCAGAAACTTCCGGTTTCTCGGATGATTACCCACCGGCTCAGCCTTAAACAAGCAAGTTTAGGTTTTGGTTTAGTTGCTGAAGGAAAAAAATGCCTTAAGGTTATCATTGAACCGCAGCGCAAATCCTCCTAGGTATCAAAGGCATCCAACTTGAAGCTAACTTTGTGAAAGATTCGGAGTAAAGACTACCCTATTGTTTTATATGGTATAATAAAGCCCTATGCAAAAAGACAAGATTAAGGATTATCGGCGTGAGATTTCCTTTAGGCGAGATATGGGAGTAGAAAAATGGCTAAAAATATCCTGGCGTTAGATTTGAATGAATTAAAAGAGTTCTTAAAAGAACATAACCAGAAATCATATCACGCCCAGCAGATATTTGATTGGATATATCGCAAGGGGTCAGCGGATTTTTCCTTGATGAGCAATTTGCCGGCAGGGCTAAAGAATATGCTCAAGGATAATTTTGATATTTTAAACCTGGAAATAATTAAAATTCAGCGCGCAATAGACGGGACAGAAAAATTTCTTTTTAAATTGAAAGATGGCAATTTGATTGAGTCGGTAGTTATCCCGGTTAAGGGGAGGGTTACTGCCTGTATTTCGACCCAAGCCGGATGTAAATTCGCCTGTAAATTCTGCGCTAGCGGTTTTGCGGGATTTAAAAGGAATCTAACAAGCGCCGAGATGATAGAGGAGGTTTGGCAATTAAGGAATAATTCCGATAGAGATAAACTTACGCATCTGGTTTTTATGGGCACAGGAGAGCCATTTGATAATTATGAAGAAGTCCTTAAGGCGGTGCGGATTATTAATTCCAGGCCCGCCTTTAATATCGGCGCCCGAAGGATTACCATATCTACCTGTGGGATAATTCCGGGGATAGAGAGGCTGGCTGATGAGGGATTACAGATAGAGTTGTCTGTGTCGTTGCATTCAGCAGACGATCAGGCGCGCTCTAAAATTATGCCGGTAAACAAGAAGTATCCATTGGCAGATTTAATCCGGTCCTGCAAAGGATATATCAAAAAGACCAACCGCCAGATAACCTTTGAGTATGTCATGGTGAAAAATCTAAATTCGGATTTGCCAAATGCCCGGAAAGTGGTTAAAATACTAGCAGGCTTAAATTGTAAGGTT
>JAHKBC010000351.1 GCA_018825725.1 Candidatus Omnitrophota bacterium | reverse complement strand
GCATGGCTCTCTCCTCGGCGCCTGGCTGAGGGGCACCGGCTCGATCGATCGCTTCTGCCGTTCCCTTGTGTCCCGCTTCACCTCTCCAGAGAATCCTAAGGGAAAAGAATACTGGGAGAAGTTATACAAAAAAGCAGGCGAACTCTTTGGTTATAGCAATATTACCATTCCTACTTTAACCCGGCCTTGGATTGTCCCTGATGAAATCATTGTCCGCGAAGCACACGACAATGCATATATCTACAAAGCCACTCTAAAAGTGCAGCTAGAGCAAGATCATTTAAAAGGTTCAGCTATTTATAACTTTGATGACCATCGCTTAAAAGAGCTTAACGACTACTCTTCCCAAATTATCCGTGAACTTATCATTCCAGAACTTACCAAAGAAATAAATATTTCAAAAAGATATGCCCCCTTAAGACAAGTTTATTACTCATTAATTCTCGCCCAATGGTTTAAACAAAAGTTCTCTAGTAAAGGCGGTTTCTACAGTGGTCTCATTGATAGAAGAAATTTAAATGGCATTACTTCCAAAGAAGATTGGTCAAAAACTACTTATTTCAAAGAATACCAAAAATCCTTTAAAGACGGCGAATACAACGTTAAAGAACCTGTTTATACGCCTTTTGGGCAGACAATCCGGAGTTATTTTAGCGGCGGAGTTGATTTTGGTGTTGGTCAACAAGGACAACGGAGCGGGGCAATTGCTAATGCGATTCAAAAAGGCTTAATCCGGGGAAATATAGCGCAAGAGACATTAGCAGCTAATTCACATATAGTAGCTGTAGATATTGGTAAAGGAGGCGGGTTAGAAAATTTAGGTGTAGATAAACGCTTTATTCAATTAGGAAAAGTATCTTCTCCAATTTCTGCCGATGATAAAGAATATATTGAAAATATAGAGAAGATGTTGGTTTTTAGTAAGAGGTTCGGTGTTGGTAAAGCGAGAAGATATGTACAAATAATGGCATCTGGAATACGAAATGTAGAAGTAAACGGAAGGCTAAACGAGAATCAATTAAAAAGGGTTCTGTATCTAACATCAAGGTCGTATGAATTAGCGGCGCGTTACTTGGCAGGTTTAATCAGAAGGATAAAGGGTAGTCAACCTGTATGGTCATTGCCATTATTGGAAAACATAAATCTTGACTTAGATGAAAAGGTTGCCAAGGCAGACTATTTATTTGCGTCATTAAGTGACGATATTGCCAATGGACCAAAAGATATGCAGGAGTTAGAGGATAGAGTGCTTTTGGCAGACAGAACGCAGTTTAATAAACATAAATGGTTTAGACTCGATGATAATGTTACTAGTTGGAATAAGCAAGACATGAAAACACCGTTTATAGTTGCTGATGATGAAACTACCAGTGCCTTAGAATCAATGATTAAACAGGGATTTGTTGTGGAGGATTATTTTAACTCACAACCTATCTATAGGCAAAGCGATTTGTTGCCTGATTCGGAAGATATCCGTTTTGTCTGTTTCCTAGAAGATGGTTTTGCTATTCGTAAGTATATTTCCAAAAGACGAAGTAAGCTTCAAGAAGGAAAACTTGAAACTGCGCTTGATGAATTTACGATTACCGTCGAAATTAAAAAAAGATTGGGCCGACAAGAAATAAAAATGGATGAGTTTTTAAAACCAGTTCTAGTGGATATAGCGCAACCGAGAGCGTTTATTAATACAGGAAAAGAAACATTTATGCTAACAGACTTTGTCGAAGGAACAATGATGGATGATTTTCTATCAGGCAAAACTGAGAATGAGAGGAAGCCATACATAACATTATTTAAAAAGCTATTCCAGAAATTATTTGAAGAAGGGATAGTATGGGGATCTCCCTATCTCAGGAATATCGTTATAAGCAATGAAGATGGTCAGGTGAAATTAACGTTACTGGATTGGGAAAACTCCCTGTTACCAGTAGGAGTTGTATCTGATGGTCTCAAGCGCGAGTGCATGATTCAGGCGTGGAGGAAAGCCGCTGTCCTAACGGCAAAAGAAAGATTATCTATTACATCAGATTACTTCAGTGGCCCGGGAACACTTG
>JAHKBC010000251.1 GCA_018825725.1 Candidatus Omnitrophota bacterium | reverse complement strand
TAAGAACATTTGAAAATCCCTTTCATCCCTAAAGAGTGTTTCGTCATGCGCGCCCCTGCAAGTTATCAGATATACTGCTTCTTTTATATAAATCCTGGGTAACCTAGGCATTTTTTTCTTTTGGTGCCTGGCACTTTACCTCTTTTTGCCTATCGTGCCTGGCACTTTTTATTTTTTTTAAAAAAAATCTCAGGCAGACAATCCTGAGATCATAAAACTTTTTCAGAATTTCGGCAGTCTGCCTGTCCCGCACCATTCAATGGTGCGGGATGCACCACTTTGCGCCCTCAAGTTACCTTGAGTTAGCCTTTTCGCTTTCACCTATTTTCTAATAAAATATAGCACACTTATTGCCTTTTTTCAAGTTGATAAAAATATGCTCTTTTTTACTCTTATTTATTTAATTTGATAAGCACCGCGACTAAAAAACAGGTATTGGCAAAAGCCAATAACCCTTGGGCTTCCATTCCCCCGATTAATGGTATTGGTTTAAGAGTAAAACGAGAGACTAATGCCACAACTGTAGTTATCGCACCCACCCATATAGCTAGACTATACATACTCTTCATGTTTTCGCCTCCTTTTTCTCTTAACTGATTATCTTACAAATAATTACAAAAGTCAAATATTTTTATATTGCTATACAATCCCGGGTAAATGCAACAAATAAATTCAAGTTTTGGCCCAGCCGCTATGCCGGCGTTTTCCTACAACCATTAAAGTTGCTACTATGCCAAAGGTTATTGATGCATGTAAAAGCGTCAGAAACATTTCATATATGCCGTCACTACTCACCGCAATTGCCGATACCCCCAGGGAAAGGGTAATAAAATAAATAAAGATTACTGCTCCGCTGGGGCGTAAACCTAAATCTACTAAGTAATGATGAAAATGATCCTTGCCTCCATATCTTAACCATTGCATAACCGTTTTAACCTTCTCTTCTTTAATGCGCATAATAGTTGTAAATATCATATCGAATATCGGTACCCCCAAAATAAGAATAGGGATAAATAGTTTAACCACATTATCTTGAGCCCAGTTTCCGATTAACGAAATACAAGCCAGGTTAAAACCTAAAAAAGTGCTTCCGGCTTCCCCTAAAAATATCTTCTTTTTCTTCAAATTATGCGGTAAAAAACCAATGCTCGCTCCGCAAAGAACAGCGCAAAAAAGCGCAATTCCATATTGAGTAGTATTAAACAGAATAATCCATAAACAAAAACTGTTTATAGCGCACGAACCTGATGCCAGGCCGTCTAATCCATCCAGATAATTATAGGCATTAGTAACACCGGCAATCCAAATCATTGTTACGCAGACCTCTAACAGGTCTCCTAAAATCGTGGGCGGCAAGAAACTTATCCTGGCCTCGGGAATAAAGGTAATCAGAATTATAGTTATGCCGAATTCGCAGATTAGGCGCACATGCGCAGGCAAACCGCGCACATCATCAATTAACCCCAAAACTAAGATTAAACTTGAACATATAAACAATGCCAGGTAAGGTTTTAAAAGAGAGTAATTTAAAAATAGCCCGGCGCAAAGCCCGATGTAAATAGCCAGGCCTCCTAATAAAGGAGTAGCAATCCTGTGAACCTTCCTGCCACCGGGAAAATCCAATATCTTGTAACGCAGCGCAATCTGGCGGATAATCGGCAGGATAAAAAATGTTACAACCATCGCCAGGAGCCCGGAAAGAATAGTCTTCATTACTTAATCTCCTTTAGAATCCGGACTGCCTTAAACCCTTCAGCATACTTGACCCTGCCTTGAAACCCGCGGAAATTGGCGCAGGACTGGGCGCTTTCTAAAATACTTAAATTCTCTACCTTGGTGCGGTTCACCTGAGAGGCATGTTTTTTAAGCAACTCCATCTTCTGTGTCAAAACATCCTGGATATCTACAAACACATCAGGCTCAAAATGTTGAGTGCTGGGCACCTCATAAAAAAGCACTTCCTTTATATAGCGGCTGGCGCTTATTGCTGCCTGGGCTGCAGCGCGGTGATCCTGGTGCACATCAGCCCAGAAATTAAGCAGGAATACATCCGGATTTATCTTATTAATAACTTCATCGATCTTATTTATAAGCTCCCTGTTGCAGGATAATTCCGTATCCCGGTAATTCCCCCAGAATACTTCCTTGACTCCGATAAACTTGGCTGCCTCTATCTGTTCATTCCTTCTGGATTGGGGATCACCTCCAAAACTTCCGTCGGTAAAGACCATAAGATTTACATTGTGCCCGGCGCGGGCATACTTTATCAGTGTTCCTCCGCAACCAATCTCTATATCGTCAGGATGCGGGCCTATAGCTAATATATTCATTTCTGCTCCCCTCCTAAATTTGCCCAACTTTACTTGTGTCCAAATTTACTCCGCTAGCCATAATCTAATCGCTGGCTAGAGGAGTTTGCTCAAAGCGCAAGCGGCAAAATATCTTTGCCCAACTTTACTTGTGTCCAAATTTACTCCGCTAGC
>JAHKBC010000250.1 GCA_018825725.1 Candidatus Omnitrophota bacterium | reverse complement strand
TTTTTACTCCTCTAGAATTAACCTCGACCTTTCTCCGAACCTTTACTAGTTAGTGCAAATTTTGCACACGAAGCCTTCGCTCCCTTCTTGAGCAACTTCTCTCTCGGCCGATCTTCCTCCGGTCAAGCCTTGATTCCTGTAGTTTTACTTTCTTTTATCATTCTTCTCTGCCCTTAAATACTGTATTTTTGTGCTTCGAAAGTTACGTCTGGCGTTACTTTCACACCCTAAAAGTACAGCCTGAAAAACTGTCGCTTCTTCCTACTTTACTCTTTATTTTTCTCCTTACCTTGCTTTTCTTCTTTCAAAAACGCAGAGACAGAAGCACTGATCTCTTCAAATGAAACCGGATAATAATTCCAGACCTCAACGCAGAGATTCACGATCAAGGAATTCTCGTTCAGCCGCTTTACCTTGTACTTTTCATGAACATGGCCGCAGAAATTCCACGGCACGTTGGGATCCGCATCCTCAGCCCGGTGCGTCATGCAAATATCCGAAGATGAAGTCGCCCAGAAAGAAGACCGTATCGTCGGGTTTAACCCTTTCGTTATGCTTGCGAATGATCGTTTCATTCATTTCCTCAGCCGTCTCAAACGGCCTCTTGCAATAACGGATGATATTGAAATGCGAAAAGTGATAATCTGATGTCCACCAGTAATTCATTGCCCTGTCTCATTCTCCCCTTAAATCACATTAACTTTTTCCATTAGCCATGCGCAGTAGATCATTCTGGGTCTCATAGACGCATGACGCTATCAGCTTAATAAAATCCGCATCATTTTTATGCGCTTTTTCAAGAGCGCTGATGTATTCCGACCGTTTGAGCGGCGGGATAATAGCGATAATATACCCTGCCTGCATAAGCGCCACATTCATTAAGAGTCTGGCCACTCGCCCATTACCGTCAACAAATGGATGAATAAACACAAACTCTTTATGAAGCCTAGCGGCATATGCAACCGGATGATTATCCTTTTTCAAGATGGGAAGATTTTTAATAAATTTTTGCATCATTCCCGGCAATGCCTCAGGCGTAGGCAAAGGATATTGAGAACCGGTAATAATGGCCTGGACTTTTCGATACATCCCGGCATCCTCTTCCTTAATGCGGTGATAAAAGAGCGCGTGCAATTTCTTAATATCTTCTTCTGTTATCGTCTTTCCTGTAGCAAGAGCATACATGTGATCGAACGCGTCACTATGACCTGTTGCTTCATAGTGATCTCTCAGCGGCTTTCCAGCTATGGTAAGCCCATCTTCGATGACCACTTTTGTTTCCGATATCGTCAGAGAGTTTCCCTCAAGCGCGTTGCTTGAATAGGTAAACCCAATACGAAAATATTCCTTTATTTGATGGTTCATTTCATTGCTAAAGGGGCGCAATGCGTTTATTTTCACCTGAGACTCATCAACCTTACTTAAAATCTCTTTCATATGTCCTCCGTCCTTAATGGCATTCAAGCCAAGAAACTGCTACGAATTTAACTGTTTAAATATTTCACCTATCCACGCCGGGGCATAACGAAGATCGCTCATAAGCTGTTTTTTATCCTCGTCTGATAATTTTCCTTTAAGCTTTTTAATAATTCTGTCATCGATATTCTCTTGCTTCATATAACGCAAGGCTTGAATAACCAAGCCGCTCATGCGCCCAGCAGTCGCCATATTCTTGGGTGTTGTCTTTTTTAACTTAATACGCCAATTACCGACCTGAACCATCCGGGAAGATCCGTCTGTTAAGAAAACAATCTTTGCCGGAACCTGCTCTGTTAAGCCAAGCAGATTGGCGGCATATGCTCCCCTGTTTTTTCAGCGACAGGGACCTCGTTGGCCTTACATCCCCTGCACAAATTCCGGAAACAACTCGACCTTCTTCGCCTCTCCGGGGATAAATACAAGCGGCGCAGCATCACTGGCAAGCTGCTTAAAATCAAGCGTTGCGCAGCGCTGCTGCAGTGCCTTCTTTAGGCCCTGCGTATCAACAATCCCTGCCTTAAACTCCAGATACCTAAAATTCGGCTTTGCCTTTCCGGCTAAAAACATTACATCATAAAAATCCCTGCCCATAGCCCGCTTGCGCTTTAAAATAGCGTAAAACTTCTGCGCAAGTAAAATATCGTCAGGCACAACACTAACACCCACCGTCACATCAAACTTATTAATAATCACCCGCTGTGGCACATACTCAAAATCCTGCGACTCTGTATCGATTTTAATCAAAACCTTTTCTTCCTTATGTCCGGATAAGCCCGTTTCATACAACAAGCCCGTAATCTTAATATCCGCGCTGAACGCCGCCTTACACGAAATCCTTGTTTTCACCTGAAACCCCTCCAGCGACAACTGCCGCGCGACAAGCATCGTCAATGCGCGAAAATCGTCCTGCGTAAGCCCGCGGTTGTCAAAATCGAGGTCCTCGGAAAAACGGCCCGCGCCATGCACAATATGTAGTGCCGTGCCTCCCATAAACGCAAGTTTTCCGGCATACTTCCCGCTGAAAATAACCGCGAGTATCTTATACTGAAGGTATTCCCGCAGGATATTACGCTTAAAATGGCGTAAGTGTTCCGGATAAAAAGACTCGATGTGCCGAAGCTCAAGCATGGTCTACATACTCCAAAAATGTCTTTAAACGCTTATTCAATGACTTCTGCCCATACACCGCCGCATACCCCTCCAGATTCTTGCGGTCAACCTTCTTTAAAAACGCTTCCCCGCTTATCCGAGTGTGCGCGAAATCATCAAGGCTATTCAGCTCATCATGAAGATAAAAATAATCAAGCAGCGCCTTCTCGGGGAAAGCGATCTTACAGTAATTGCCGGAAACAGACAAATAATCAAAACCAAAATACAGTTTCGGCTGGATAGTACGGTAACTAAATTCACCCAAAGAGGTCTTAAAATGCATGGTCTTGCGCGTTGAGGCCGAAGTAACCCCGTAAATGCTTTCCGGAATCATTCCGTGGTAGGCAAGCGCCATTTCAAAAGATACATACGAAGGCGCGTAGATGCGGTTAGCTATCTCAAACAAAACCTTCTCATCAATCGGCAAGTCGGAAAAAATGTAATACCCCTTAATTATCTTCTTAAGGTACCCCTTATCCTGCCATTCGTTAAGCCGCCTGCGGTGAAACAAAGGGTCAGCCTGGCGTATATCGGCAAGCGAAAACACCTTAAATCCTCCCATAATCTTCCGGAATTGAATGTATTGCATGTATTTCTCCAGAGTGCTATTTATAACATCAATAAGAAATGTATCACATAATTGGGGTTTTGTCAACTATTTTATCCTAAACACCCAAGCACTTAAAGCTATTTGCCTGCGGTAGCCTTCGCGCAATCCTTCCAACAAGCCTTGCGAAGGCAACCGCATATCAGACACAAAAAAATCACTCAAAACCACTAAGGGAGACTAAAGCCTAAAGAAGATGAGAAAAGGAAGGGTTTATCGCACTGCAGACCAAGCTCAGCTACAGCCGTACAACTTCCAATTTATTTATGTCGCAAAAAATATATACTTTTTGCGACATGTTATCCAGCTATATTCCGCTCAATTTCTGCTATCAACGTCTTAGGGAATCCCTTGATAATAATGTGCTGGTTGACAGGAAGAAATGCCTTAAGCTCACGTTTAAAATCTATTTTCCCGGATTTAATAACGTTTAGAATCTTCGCCTTCAATTGTTTATCCTGAATAAATGCTTCTTTAAATACCATGCGGCTGCGAATGATAAAATAGAGGTCATAAAAATCCCGTGACTTGCCGCGCGTAAGGCAGGCCTGGATTTTTTCCGTAATAAGATTCTCTTCCTTCAAATGAATAAGCGTATAGGGCACAACAAGGTCAGACTGGATAAGAACAGCTGTCCCTATCCCTTTTTTACCATTACGCAGGGAGACTTCAATCTGAATCCGACTTTCATACTCATTGGTTTCAAACTGAAATATGGCAAGGTATCCTCCTGATGTGCTTTTTGACTCAATGATCTCGGCTTGAATACCCTCCATTTCTATCTTAGCAAGAGCTCCTTCCATCAAAGCCTCAATTGCTTTG
>JAHKBC010000249.1 GCA_018825725.1 Candidatus Omnitrophota bacterium | reverse complement strand
GGTTGCCTGGGCTTGTCCAGGAGAGATTTCAACTGAGGCTCTCTAAATCCAGCATTAATGCTATTTTAAAGAACGCAGGGTTGAGTCAGCCTGTAGGCAGGAGAGGGAGCAAGAAAAGAACTGAATTACAGCAACCCGTTGTAGAGGATGTTGCTCAACCTTTAAAAAAAGAAGAAGCATCTTCTGCTGAGCAAGAATCCCTTTCTATCGGGCAAGATAGGGTTTCATCTGAACAAGATGAATCAAAAATAATCCTTCCTAGTCAAGAATGTATTCCTGCTAGCCCGGAAGTTGTTACCCCTGAACCAGAAGTTTCTTTTACTCAGGAAGTAATTTTGCCTCAAAAAGAAGAAATAAATATTAAGCAAGAAATTATTTCTCCCGCGCAGGAAGTTGTTTCTTCTACACAGGAAACACCTAGCCTGAATCCGGAAATCACTCATCTTCAGCCGGAGCCTGTTTTTTTTCAACAAGAAGCCGCTTCTCCTCAAGAAGAGCATACATTAAATCAAGAGAGAGTTGTCGCTAAGCCCATCCCCCAATATACTTTCAGCCAAGAATCGGCAGCAATAACCAGGTTTGAGGTTAGAAAATTAGAAAGCCAGGCTGTAATGTTATTGGGGGCTATTGACTCTTTGATTGGCGGATGCGCTTTACTGGCTGAATTAGCGGAGAAACAAAAGAGTCCAACTGATAGGCCGTTAATAAAAAAAATGATTAGTTGCCTCTTTTATTTTTCCCTGTTTAATTCAATGGGGGCACTGCCTGAATCTATTGTAACCTGGGATTCCCAGATTTTTACTCGCAACGATCTCAATACTTATTCCAGGATATTAAATCAACTCAGGTTCCGGGATACTGAAGCGCTCTCATTAGTCTATAAAACATTCAATAAGGTTAAGGCAGTAAAAGTAGAATTTTCCGATAACACGAGTTTGTTCCTGGATCCCCAGATGCATAGTGTCTGGTCGAATGATCATATACCAGAGGATTTCTCCAGTATAAGCTCTATCTTATACAAGAGGCTTAAAGGTACATTTGAGAATAATCTTCCGCTGATTTTACAAACTGCCCCTGGTTATGAAAAGCCCATAAAAGAGTTTTTCTACCTTTTAAAGGATGAGCTGGGAAAAGATATTACTAAAATAAGTTTTTTAGGAGATAATCTGCAGGAATTAGAAAACTACTCTTTGGCTAAGAGAAACAAACCGCCTTTAATATTCGCCTTCTGGCCTTGGCAATTTCAGTCCTATCGCAAAGTAACAATAGGCCAGGAATTCAAGCCTATTAACATAGAAGCGCTGGGTAAGCAATATTATGGCGCAGAAATAAGCATAGATTTGTTGCAGCCCGAGCTTAAAATGAAAGCCGGTTTTAAAGGAGTAGCTTTAAAGAAGTCTTTGACGGATAAGATTTTAATGGTTATTTTGACCAATGATTTAAGTTTAAGCAGTAAACCGCAGGAGCTGATTCAGGCATATTTTGCATATTGGCCGAACCTGGAAGAGGGCTTTAAGGACTATGGCAGTAAAATCGAGCTTTTTACTTATGCCAGCTCATTCAACATGTTTTCCGTAGATATTCTGGAATTGGCGAAAGGCAGCGATATTGATATGCAGGGATTGCTGAGTTACTATATTAAGGTATTGGACCTATATTTACGTTCGCTTAACTGCCCTATAGGTTATGACCAGTTGGATTTCTTAAATATGGCGGAGAGGTTTTATCAATTAAATATAACCGCGCAAAAACAAAATAACTGTATTTGGGTTAAAATTAATCCTCCGGTAGAATATCCCTATCCCAAAGAGCTGGAATATATTCAAAGAAGGCTAAACGAAAAAGGCATCCAGGATGATTTTAATAACAGCCTAAGGTTTAGCCTCTAGAAAGCGTTTTCAATATATACGTTAATAGTCTTGACACCATTATCTGCCAGTGTTATATTTTCATTGACAAGAAAGGCAGGTAGATACAAGGCAAGAGTCTGATAATATGATTTAGATCGTCGATTTCTGGTGGGGGTGCCAGGAAGCGTGCCACGGGACGATGCTCGCGAACAAATCTATTTTTATTTTTGCTTGGGTCTAGCGGGCAGTACGTCCGGGTTACCAAAAGCTTGATTTGGTGATGCGGTTTTTTTATTGGCAGAATTTAAAGTATTTAAAAAAGTCTTAATTAAATAATTTCAAGAAGGAGGTGAAAAGATGAAAAAAAGAAGGGGTCAGAGCACATTAGAGTATGTTTTAGTCCTGACGGCAATTGTGGGAGCAATAATTCTGGCTGCTACCAAGTTTGTTAAGCCGCGGGTTGAGGCTTCCCTGGATCACGTTACAGGTGAGATGAATGACCAGGTAAACAAGATTCAATTTTAAGTCAAAGGGGGTGGATAATGTTTATCAGGCTGAATAAGAAAGGGCAATCAACTGCTGAGTTTGCTATTCTTATTGGTCTTGTCATTGGTGCTGTAGTCGCCATGCAGGTTTATATCAAACGCGGCCTCCAGGGCAAAATGAAGGATGCAGTTGATTATAGCGATACTGATACGGCTGCGGTCTTTAGCACTGGCCAATATGAACCGTATTATGCGTCTTCGCAAAGTTCTACTGCTCAGAGCGCAAGCGAAACCACCAATACACAGACCGGCGGTGCAGTTGACAAGACTGAAACAAGCGACGTTAGTGCTACCAGGCAATCTACTACTGGTTGGTAGAATATTTTATTAAAGGAGGTGCCAAATGTTTAGGCGTTTGAATAGACGCGGCCAGAGCACATTGGAGTACGGGGTGCTGGTGGCGGTTATCGTGGCGGCTTTACTTGCTATGCAGACCTATTTTAAGCGTGGTTTGCAGGGCCGGATAAGGCAATCTAGCGATGATGTCGGAGAACAATTTTCTCCTGAGCTTACCACCGGAACGCGCACAGTAACTAGTTCGGTTAACTCAAACGAGCAGACTGTAGGAGGAGACAGGCCGACAAGCAAGACAGACAGTACACAGAGTCAGAACAAAGCGGTTGATGAAAGAACCGGAGCTTTATCTGAAGAGACTTGGAGATAAGGCAAAGGCAAAAGGTACTTTAAAAAAAGTATAGCAGAATAAGGAGAAGAGATGATTCTGATTGTAATTATTTGTGTTGCCTTGGCAATAATTTTTCTCTCAGTAGTCATTTTTCCGTTGCTGGAGGCGCGTTTAAAGATCTGGCAGCATCAGAAGGAGAAGGTGATTTCCAAAGAACTGGACAGCCTTTTCTTTGAACGTAATCCCAAGAATATTATGCGCTTGTATTTTATTTTGCCTCCTGTTCTGGGATTAGGTTTTTACGTATTCACCAATATGTGGTTTATGATTGTAGTGGGCGCGATCGTGGGGTTGGGTATTCCTACATTTGTATTAAAGATGCGTAATAGCCAGAGAAGGAATAAAGTAGGTAACCAGCTTTTAGACGCGGTAATGGCGCTCTCCAGCGCCCTCAAAGGAGGATTATCGCTTTTGCAGGCTATTGAGGTGGTGGAGGAGGAGCTGCCCGCGCCCATAAATCAGGAATTCGGGCTTGTGATCAGAGAGAATAAGATGGGCGTTACTATGGAGGATAGCCTAAGAAACTTGGAAAAGAGGATGGAGATCGAGGAGCTTTCGCTTCTGGTTAATTCCATATTGGTAGCCCGGGAAACCGGAGGCGACTTGACCAAGGTATTCAGCAGGCTGGGCACTACAATACGCGACAACCGTAAATTAAAAGACAGCATCAAGACTTTGACTATGCAGGGCAGGTTGCAAGGCGTAATCATGTCATTTTTGCCCATTGGGTTTGTCTGGTGGGTAATGACCTTTAACCGTAACCATTTTGATATTATGTTGAATTCGGATTTGGGCAGGATGTTATTAATCGTAGCTGTAATTTTGCAGGTCATTGGCATGTTCATGATCGCAAAATTCAGCCAGATAAAGGTGTAATTATGGAAGGAATGCTTATACCAATTTTTATATTAATCGCATTTGTCTTTATTATTTTAGGCTTAACCGAGCCTAAGAAGTCCACAAACCTAGAGGGCAACCTGGGCGCAAGCGAACCATATTATTCCCAGGTTAAAAAGGGTTCGGTGTTAGGGAATATTTTTCCTTTTTCTAAAATACTGATCAGGAAGTTAAAAATAGAACAGCAGATTCAGGACAGGCTTTTTGCCGCGCATAATAAATTGGCTGCCCATGAATTTTTTAATATAAAATTATTATTGATGATTGCTGTCCCGATTATGGTAGTTATGGCTACGGGGAAACAGGATCTTATACCTATAATTGTCAGCATTGCCTTAAGTTATGTTATTCCGGATGTCTATTTGAGCCAGGTTATTAGCAAGCGCCAATACCAGATTGCCAGGGTTCTTCCGGAGACAGTGGATCTTTTGGGGCTTTGCGTTGAGGCAGGCCTGGATTTTGTCAGTTCAGTAAACTGGTTAATTCAAAAAGAGATCAAGAATCCTTTAATCGAAGAATTCGATTTTGTTTTGCAGGAGATTAAATGGGGCAAGCCCCGCTCCCAGGCCTTAAAGGACATGTCTAAGCGTTTGAGTATCCCTGAGGTTTCATCTTTTGTGCAGACCCTTGTCCAGGCTGAGCGCATGGGTACTCCTGTGTCCGAGGCCTTTATGATTCTTTCTGAAGATACGCGCATACAGCGTTTTCACCGCGGAGAAAGACAGGCTATGCAGGCCCCGATTAAGATCCTTATCCCTTTAATCTTTTGTATCCTGCCGGTTATCGGAATTGTCATCGGAGGCCCGATATTCCTGCAGTTTAGCCAGGGCAAGATGTTTTAAAAAAAGGACAGCTATGAAAAACAGCCAGGCAAAAAAAGCTCAGGCAGTTGCAGAATACGTCCTTATCTTAAGCGTGGTTTTAGTTGCTTTAATTGCCAGCGCCTTTATTGCTAAATCCAGGGGCGCTTTTAACACGGCATTTGATACTGCGGCCGGAAAAATAACAGGCAATAGGTAAAAGGAGAGTGCTAAGATGTTTATACGTTTTCGTAAAAAAGCCCAGAGCGTCTTCGAGTATACGGTTCTGGCTATTGTTGTGTCTACGGCGCTGGTAGCGATGAGTAAATATATTCAGCGTTCGATGAATGCCAGGCTAAAGTTGATTCAGCTGGAATTAAACGAAGGCAAGAGATGAAGAAGATAAGGGCTCAGTCCAGTATTGAATATACGTTTTTAGCCTGCTTGGTCTGCGCAGCGCTTTTAACCACCGCAGTCTATACAAGGCGCAGCATGCAAGGAAGGATGAAATATATCGCCGAAGACTACAGCGGAGGAAACTTGTATGCGCCGGGTAAAACCAGCGGAGATTCCAGCATAGTAAAGGATATTAATGAGGGTTCTTCAACGGTGACTATAACTGATTTTAATGACCGGAGCAAAAAGACAACTTATGCCAATAGCACCCAAGGGCTTAGTACTAACCTGGGGATTAGATACGAAGATACCGGGAGTTTGCCTTAAGAGGGGTTTAAAATGGCTGCAAGAATATTTTTTAATAAAAAAAGAGGGAATGCCCTGGGAGAATATGCCTTAATTTTAGGTATAGTAACTATTGCCCTAGTGAGTATGAATGTCTATATGAAACGGGGTATCCAGGGCAAGGTTAAGGATATGACGGATTATTTTATTGCTCCCCAGTCCGAGCACGATGAGAATACGGATGATGAGGTATTTACTACCAGTTCTTCTGATG
>JAHKBC010000248.1 GCA_018825725.1 Candidatus Omnitrophota bacterium | reverse complement strand
TATTACTGCCCTATTTTTATACAATAGCTCAAATAAGAATGTGGTGAATATCAATTCCCTGGGGACTAATATTATATGTTTCGGAGACAGCATCACCGAGGGGCAAGGGTCAGAGCTAGGCAAGGATTTCCCTTCATTATTAGCTAAAATGGTGGACATGCCGGTGATTAATGCCGGCATCGGCGGGGATATATCCGATGGAGCATTAAAAAGAATAGAAAATGATGTGTTAAGAAAAGATCCGCTTCTGGTAATCATTGAGTTCGGAGGCAATGATTTCTTAAGAAAGATTCCGCTTTCTGAGACAGTAGCGAATGTAGAAGAGATGATTAAAAAGATTATTACCCGGGGCGCTATGGTTGCTTTGGTGGATATTAGTTCAGGAGTTATTATGGGTGACTACAAGCAAAGTTACCTGGTTTTAAGCGCGAAATATAAAACCATATTTATTCCAAATGTCCTCTCTGGTATTATTACCGATCCGCTTCTAAAGAGCGATTTTATCCATCCCAATTCCCAAGGGTACAAAGTTGTTGCCCACCGGGTTTTTCGGACCATTATTCCCTACCTGAATATCAATACCATAAACAGGAAGAGCAAAAAATAAAAGTGAACTCCTTGAGAGAAGTTCACTTATTTTTAGCGTTGTCCCGCAAAATTTCCCCTAGCTCCAAGCTTGTTAAAATTGCTTTAGCCAGGCTTTGGGGTAATTTGGTTATAAGTAAAAAAAGAGCAAATTATGCCGAAGAAGGGAGTTGAACCCTTACGGGCGTGAGCCCATCGGTTTTTGAGACCGACGTGTATGCCATTCCACCACTTCGGCGATAACCCATCTATATATACTATTGAAAATATTGTTTGTCAATTCCATATATTTATTATGAAGAGAGATATAAGTTTGTCAGGAGATAATTATAGTATTGACAACAGAGGAATATTTTGCTATAAAAAAAGGTAAGTAGCTAGTAAATATGTGTTTTCATAAAAAGTATAATTACAAAAAAAGGGGGGGGATTATGTTCGGAAAGGGACAGATTTTTTTTAAAGCAATAATTATTTTCTGCGGTTTGCTTCTTTTATGTTCATCAACCAGTTTTGCCCAGGAGAAGATAAAGATCGGCATAGTAGTCCAGAACCAGATCAAACCCTTTATGGACGCCGTAGATGGTATAAAGAAGCATTTGGCTGAAAAAGGATACGGCGAAGATAAAGTTGAGTTTATTTTTATTAACAGCCAGGATAATACGGAAAAGGTAATAGAGGCAATTGCCCAGTTCAGGAGTGCCAATGTAAAACTTATCATTCCTACAGGTACTGCTACGACCATAGAGGTATTAAAAAATGTCCATGATATTCCGGTTGTCTTTGCAGTAGTTGCCTACGAAGAGTCTATTATTGAGGCTGGAAAAAAACTCGGCTTTGGTAAAAATTACACCGGAGCATTAAGTAGTTCTTCGGCAGAAAGAATTATCGAGGTAGCGTTGAAGGTTAATCCGAACATTAAAAAAGTCGGCATGATCTATGACCCCAATGTAGATAATACCGTACGCGAGAAAATGAATGTTGAAGATGGATGCAGAAAATACGGGATTGAGCTAGTAGCTCTGCCTTATAATGGCGCAAGCGAAGTAATCAATACTTTCCAGAAGATGGTGGATATGGGAGTGCAGTGTGTCAATATTCCCAAAGACAGCGTGCAACAGAAACTATTGAATGAGCTCAAGCCTATAATCTACGCTAATAAATTATTTTCTATAACAACATCGGAATTGGGTACGGTCAGTAGCGGTGGGGCTGTAATCGGGCTTTCTGCTGTGCCTGCGGTTATTGGAAGGCTTGCCGGGGAGAAGGTTGTGCAGGTTTTAAAAGGCAAGAGACCTTCAGATATGCCCATGGAAAGGCCTAAGAAATTTGCAATTTGGTTAAATATGATCGCAGCCAAGGCTTCAGGCGTGAACGTGCCGGTATCTGTAGTAAAGCTAGCAGACAAGGTTATCACTGAATAATTAACTGAATTGATTAGAGTTCTTTAGCAGCGGCCATCTTCTTCGTGTCCTTGGCTGTCTTTGAGTTCTT
>JAHKBC010000024.1 GCA_018825725.1 Candidatus Omnitrophota bacterium | reverse complement strand
GACTAACCTCAACCTGGACGGAGAATCAAGAGCACTTTTGGATAATGCGGTATCCATGGCGCACAGGCAGGAGGTCTCCGATAAACTCGTACGTGAACTAAGGGATGAATTATCATTTATGCTGGGTATATTTTGTCCGGATTTCTTTGTGAACTATAAGCATTTCATGAAGCTGGGTTGGTCGTTTCGCCCGCTTTCTTTAAAGAATTTTGCTGATGCCCTTCTTAGCGGAGATTTTATTGATTTGGAAATGTTAGCCGTTTTATGTTCTTATGCCTTTATGCAACCGGTGATTCCTGTTTATGACAATACGGGTAAGAATATCCTGGTTATTTATGTCCATAATCCTTCGAATATGAGCATTTTTAGGGCTCATTACAGAAAGCAGCTATACCGTATTTTTGTAAATCTGGGTATTGTACCAGATAAATACGCAGCTTTCATCGAGGAAAGCATCTTTAACCTCTCATTAATGAATCAAAAGTCAACAGAAAAGGTTTATTATGAAACAGCAGGGCGAGCGCAGGCTTTCTTTTTAGGCATGTCGATAGTGCGCGATTATGATTTATTGGAAGAGGCAGATCCGTATAAACAAAAAGCCTATTTTACCAAGAAGATAAATATGGATGTGACTCGTATAAATAATGCGCAGGAGAAATACATAGCAGATATCCTTACCGGCATGGCATATCATTGGGCAGTGAGCCGGGCTAAAAATCCCGAAGCCAAGTGGGAAAAGCATGCCCTGGACTTTCTAAGGGCGCTGGCTCTAGCAAGGCTCGGGGGCTTAGAGGGTATATTCTTCCAGATCATTAACAAGAAGGGCATTTCCTCTAGCCCCATAAAAGAAGCCCGGAATCAGGCCAAACAGGAGAAGTCGGCTTCATTTCGCTATAGCCTGCGTCAGGTTATACTACATTCCATGGAGTTACATGATATAAATAATATTGTTATGTCTATTTCGGGGATAGTTGATCCGTGGCTTCTTATAAACCCGCAAGAAGAGGAGCTAAATAGGATCTTTGATATAGCTATCAAATGGTATAACTATTATCGTATATTGACCAAGCAGACTGTAAAGGAGATTGAGGCCACTGAAGACTCAATTAATAACAGCCTTGCCGAAATTAAAAGACTGAGCTGTCAAATACAACGTTTATTTAAAGAGTTAAATATGAATCACGATTTTCCCAGGGCTAAGAATATTTCCTCTAGCCCGATTACGATTTGCTTAGAAAATAGGCCTATAAATAATGGAAAGGTTTTGTCTGAGATTATTGAAATTGTGCGCCAAATCCCCGGGCTCGGCCTTGAATTTATCTTAATACCAGAGATTGTTGATTATCTTAATAATCATCCTAAAGTGGGGCAGGAGATCATGAATCTTAGCCGAAAAGGCATTCCGGTGCAGGTCCATGCTCCTTTTCCATTGATGCTTAATAAACCTGAAGACAGAAATACGTTTCATTCAGTATTAAGCTTTGCCCATGAACTCGGCGCTGGGATAGTTACGGTTCATCCAGGTAAAGTTGTTTCTTCTTTCGCGCCCTACCTTAAACTTTTTATGGGCAACCTAAAGAAATATGATTTGAAGCTCGCTATTGAAAATATTCCTGAATCAAGCCATTCCGATATTAATGCATTATTTTCTCATCTTGATGATAAGGTTTTTGGTTTTTGCCCCGACATAGGCCATGCCAATGTTCATCGCCATGGGGCTTATAGAGAACACATTGATAAATATTTTGACCGGATAGAAACAAAGTTTATGAATTGCCATATTCATGATAATGATGGACAAGATGACCGGCATTGGAGAATTGGCCTCGGCGAGATTGATTTTACGTATTTTTTTGATTTACTAGCGCGGGTTAATTATTCTCATAGCCTGGTTTTGGAATATGAGTTAAACAGCAAAAAAAAGATACATGAGGATATCCGGGCAATAATGCTGGCCTGGGAATTCAGCCAGCTCAAACATATTCTGCGGGGAATGGCTTCCTTGAATCCTATATTTGCAAAGAACCTTAGCGCCCCTATGAGCATTTTAACCCGGCAGGTTAAGTCTATCTTAGGGCTCTATCCTGATATTGTTGATGAACATTCTATGGTATGGAGAGATTTTCAAAGCCATTCTTACAGGTGTCTTCTTAATAAATTATTTATGCAGTTATTAAATTTACCAAGCCATGTTTTAGATCCGCAAGCGCGTAAGTTTTATATTGGAGAGAAGAGTAAGGCAAAAAATAAAATTCAAGAAATCTTATTCTATCTGGACTATGGGCAATTTATCTACGCAGATGTTGAAATAT
>JAHKBC010000247.1 GCA_018825725.1 Candidatus Omnitrophota bacterium | reverse complement strand
TCCACTGAAGAACAAGCCAAAGAGGGTTACTCTCTCGCCGCCCAAACCGATAAAATTGTAGAATTCATAAAAAGTAAAGGTTGGACGTATTCGCAAATTTACAACGATGACGGCTACTCAGCCGCAAGTCGCCGCAGGCCAGCACTCGAAAGAATGCTGGCCGATGCAGCACAGCGGCAATTTGAAGCCGTCCTTGTTTATAGAATAGACAGATTATCCCGCAACCTCAAAGACTTAATCGAAATAGTTGAAGAGTTAGCAAAAGACGGCGCCGGTTTCAAGTCTATAACTGAACTTATAGATACAACTACGCCAGAAGGCCGGCTAATGTTTCACCAATTCGGCTCATTCGCGCAATACGAACGTGAACTGATTATGCAACGCACAACAATGGGAATCCATAAACGCTTACAGACTGGCCTCTGGCCCGGAGGCTATGCGCCTTACGGCTACAAGCTAAACGATGGAAAACTTCAACTCGTTGAAAGCGAAGCTAAGATAATAAAGCAAATGTTTGAACTCTACCTAAACAAAAAATATGGTGTAATAAACATAGCACGTCATCTTAACGCCACAGGCATAAAAACAAGGCAAGGCAACAAATGGAAAGGCGCCGTCGTCCATCATATCCTTACTAACCCAACATATACAGGTTATCTGGTCAGGGGCGGCGAGAGAGTAACCGGGGCTCACAAGCCCATAATTAAAGAAGAAATTTTTAACAAGGTCAAAGAAGAACTTCCTACCAGAAAAGCTAAAACTCGTTTGCTTGTGAGCCCCAACCTCTTTACAGGTTTTATTTTCTGCGGCTGTGGGTCACCAATGCACATGATTTATCCAGGGTTGCCAAATAAAGCGAAATATAAATATTACGCTTGCGCAAGGCGAATCGCTTATAAAGACTGCAAAACAGAGTATCTAAGGGCTGATATTTTAGAAAACAGTGTCCTTGAGCAATTGAAAGCTACCGCTGAAGACAAACCTAAACTCCAAACGATAATAAATAATCTCAAGGCAGAAAATAACAAGCTCCTCCCCTCTCTTAAACAAGACCAGCAAAAGTATAACCGCAAAATTACTTCACTAACAAAGGAAAAAGAAGGGTTATTAAAGTGGATGAGTCAAAAAGCCGCAAAACCTTACACCTTAAACGTGCTTAATGAAAGATTTGAGAAAATTGAGCTGGAATTAAATGATCTGACCCACAGCCGCTGGCAGGTAGAAGAAGAATTAAAAAAGAGGTTACACTTTGGCTTGTCATCAGAAAAAGTTTCCCTATATCTTAAAAACTTTGTGGAAACTTTTGCAGATTTCGACAGGCAGGAGAAAAAGCGGCTCTTGTCAGAGGTCGTCCAAAAAATAAAAGTGAACTCCTTAGATGAAGTTCACCTTTTTTTGGCTTTGCCCCAAAGAGTTAACTCTTTGGGGTTAACCGTAAGACATGGTGCGAGGAGAGGGAGTTGAACCCTCACAGTTTATGCAACCAACAGCCCCTCAAACTGTCGCGTCTGCCAATTCCGCCATCCTCGCGCGAGCTTACATTATATCTATATTTAAAACAAACTCAACTGCTTTTCTCCCGTGGGGGGCTCTTCACCTTCAGCAGCAATGGAGATTATACCGTATTCTCCGTCATAACCGGCGAGAATCTTGACTTTTCCCCGGCGTACCTTTAAAACCCCTTCGGCAATATTCCGGCTCATGCCTGCCAATAATTCTTTTTCCGACAGATTCATAAGTATATTGAATTCCGTGCCGAATTTAGAAACCATGCCAAAATATTCTTTTTCTACTGCCTGGGACGCCTTGCCCATTCCTTTGGCCTCAGCAATAATTTCATCCAAGGGTATTAAGTTTTTGTAAGGCACAGCATTATCCGGCTTATAACCTTCGGGCCTATCCGCCAGCTGCTCCACCCTGCTCATTACTCCTACTGTCAAGGGTTTCTTGCACTTAGGGCAAAGACCTTTATTCTCCAGGGTCTGCTTAGGGGAAAACCTGACCCCGCAAAGGCGATGCCCGTCAAAATGATACTTGCCCTCTTCGGGAAAAAATTCCACAGTATAGAGGAATCTTTTGTTGTCTTTGGTCTTTAAAACATCCCTGATAGTTTTATAATCTAATGCGCAGTTAAAAACATTGGCTTCCCTGCCGATTTTTTGCGGGCTATGGCTATCAGAGTTGCTGATTAAACTAAACCTATCCAAAGCACTTAAGCGCCAGTTCATCGCCGGATCACTGCTTAAACCGGTCTCCAAAGCAAATATCCTGGGGGTTTGTTTTTCAAAACAATCCTCGATTTTATTAAAACCGGACATTGACCCAAATAAACTAAACCACGGCGTCCAGATATGCCCGGGAATAACCATGCAATTTTCATCGATATCAAAAACTATGCGCGCCAACTCCTCGGCATCCAAACCCAGTATCGGCCGGCCGTCGCTAGCCAAGTTTCCTCGGCGGCCCAATACCTCATTAATCTTATCCACGGTTTTAAAAGAGGGGGCGGTTATCAGATTATGAATACGGTAACATTTGCCTTTTTTAGAATAGATACTGCTTACTTCGGCAGTAAGAATAAAATGTACGCCGTTATGCTTGAATAATCCATTGCCCAAATCCTCAAGTGTGGCTTTTAATTCTTCCAGCCATATATGATGGGTGAAGTCTCCGGTACCCATAAGGTCTATCCCTTTGAGTTTGGCCCATTGAGAGATATGTTTTATATCCATATTCTTGCTGGTCGCACGGCTGTATTTAGAATGAATATGAAAATCTGCAATAAATTCCATAGATTATGGCAAAATTGAATACATGATCTTCCCGGAATAAATGGTTAGTTCTACAAAACCCATTAAGGCCTTACCTAAAAAAGCCGAATTTCTGGAAAGAGAAACAAGCCCTTCTTTCCTGACTGTCCATTCCTGGTCCGGAGCAATTATAACAATATCGGCAATAGCTCCTACACCAAGGGTCCCCCGATCTATACCTAATATCCTGGCCGGATTAAGGCACATTTTTCTTGCCAGCCCGCTCCAGTCAATTATTCCCGTATGCACCAGCGCAGAAACGCTTGCGGCTAATTCTGTCTCCAACCCGATTACTCCGAATTCTGCGCGATCGAATTCTATCTCTTTCTCATTTGGAGTATGTGGTGCATGATCAGAGGCTATTACGTCAATAGTTCCATCCTTCAATCCCTGCTTGATTGCCCGCACATCCTCCCTGCCCCTTAAC
>JAHKBC010000246.1 GCA_018825725.1 Candidatus Omnitrophota bacterium | reverse complement strand
ATAGCCACAAAATTGAGCTTTTTACTTATACGGTCAGCTCCGGGCGTTTCTTCTCCGTGGAAAACTTAAACTTAAGGTTTGATCAAACCTCAAGCATTAAGGATTTATTCAAGAATTACCTCACAGCCTTGGATTCTTATGTGCGTTGGCATTTCCTGCCCACCGGTTATGAAAAGAAGGAGTTTATGGAGGCGAAGGAACAGTTTTATAATCTAAGTTTACAGTTAGCCAAAAATAAAGAAAGCTGTTTAGCCGGCTTTGTTTTGCCGCCGGGATATGCCTGGCCTAAGGATTTAAGCTATGCCTGCCGCAGGATAAACGAGAAGGAGGTTTTTACTTCTGACGGCTTGAGATTATACATAAATCCGGGATAGAAAGCGCTTTCTGCTTTTAGCTTATTAGGCTTGACGATTAGGTAGCGAGGTGTTATATTTTAAGTACAGTTAGGAAGAGAATTTTAGATGCAGCAACAAAAAGCCACGGTACGTTGCTCGTCGTTAATTTTATTTTATTCGTTGGGTCAGGCGAGGGCGAACCGGATTGTCGTAAAAATAGGCAATGCGGTTTTTATTTTAAGGGGGCGCAAGTTGAGGGATAGGGCGCAGGGATTTGTAGAGTATGCTCTTTTGACAGCAATAGCAATAATTGGCCTCTTGGTTACGGTTAATTCTTTCTTAAAAGGTAGCGCGAAGAATAGTTTCAACGAGCATTTTAATACGGCAAGAGAGCATATTGTGGGGGAATAAAATAATGCATAAAAGAGCGCAGAGTATTATTGAGTATGTCCTTTTATTCGTAATTGTTGCCTCGGCAATTATCGTGACCAATAAGTATATTTCGCGTTCAATGAACGCGCGCCTAAAGCAAATTCAGGAAGAGTTAAATTATAAAGATAATAAGTAAAAAGGAGGAAGAGAAATGAAAAGATATTGGAAGAGGGGCCAGAGCATCCTGGAATATACCTTGGTTCTGGGTGCGGTTATTGCGGTAGTGGTAGCGGTTTTGTTTGGTTCCGGCGGAATCAAAGACAAAGTTAAAGCAGCCTATGACAAGGCAGGGACTGCCGTGGGGAATACAACCACTGATTTAACCGGAGGCGTGTTTCAATAACGGGCGTATAGTTTTTTAAAGGCAGGCTAATCAAAAGGAGGTGGGTAAAATGCGGTTAAGGGAAAAAGGACAGTCAACTGCTGAATATGCCATACTAATCGGCTTGGTCGTAGCGGTAGCTGCGGGGTTCCTGTCGGTTTCTTTAAAAGGCGCGATGCGTTCTAAGAACGAACAGGCGACTAATCTTCTGTTAGTAGCTGGAGACGATGTGCTTGGTTCGTATGGTACAGGCGCAAGCGATATTCCTTTGTATGTGCAGGAAGTAAGCAAGACTACGGTTCAGGCGAGCGATTATATTAATACGGCGGTTTTAGAAAAGGGAGGTTCGGAGAAAAAACTCCAAAAGCAGACCACCCAGACTACGGCGGTCAGCGTAGAGACTTTAGATGGCACCAATTAGGAAGCGCATAAATATAAGGAGGTGAGATAGCATGTTTAAACTAAAAAGAAAAGGCCAGTCAATACTGGAATACAGTATTATGTTGGCTGTAGTCATTGCTGTGCTTTTGATTATGCAGTCATTTGTGAAAAGAGGCTACCAGGGCTCCTTAAAGTCCTCAGCGGATAAGATGGGCGAGCAGTTCTCCGCCGGTAATACCACAATTCAGGAAAAGTCAACTATGGGCGCAGATCAAACTATTACAACTGAAGTAGCGACAACTGCCGCTATGTCAGGTATTTTCACCCGCGCTGGCGTTACTTCTTCTGATGTTGTTGGACAGGGGGCTTATTCCTCTAGTGTAAGAAGCGGGGTCCCGGTTACTTCAGAGACGCAGTCTAAAACAGAATCAGCTAAGCTGGAGAAGACAAGGCTCAGCGAATACGATGGGAAGACAGTTACTGATTATCCTGATCCGACGAGTTAAAGCAGTAAAAAAGAGGGATAAATATGCGTTTCTTTAGCAAGAGAGGCCAGAGTCTGCTGGAGTATGCTATTTTGTTTGCCGTGATCTTGAGCGCGCTATTAATTATGCAGTTTTATATCAAGAGAGGTTATCAGGGCAGGCTGAAGCAGTCGGCAGATTCTGTCGGCCAGCAGTACGCGCCGGGCCACACTACTTCTAAAATTGTCACGACGTCTTCCAGCACGACAAGGACCACGACCGCTGACGGTAAGATGGTGGTTAAGGTTGACCCGGCGAAGAGCTCACTGGATAAGACAGAAACAGTGGATGCCTTTGCCAAGGAGTAAGCAATGTGTTCTGTAAAGGGCCAGAGCTTAGTGATGTGGGCAGTTATTTTTGCGCTAGTTTCGGCAACTGTCATTATTTTTCTCTCTCCGGCGAAAAGGATGATTACTGCCAAGACTATGCATACCGCTGACTTTGT
>JAHKBC010000245.1 GCA_018825725.1 Candidatus Omnitrophota bacterium | reverse complement strand
GGGATAAGCGGGCCAGAATTTATATTTATGATAACCAAAAGCAATATCAGGATAGTATGCATGGCCCGGATTGGTCTGCGGGTCTAGCTTTGCCGCGGGAAAAAATTATTCACACTTATGTTGAAGCGCCGGATTTTTTTGCTGCAATATTACCCCATGAATTGGGCCATATCATTTTTAGGGAGTTCGTAGGTTTCAATAACTCGGCAATTCCGCTCTGGTTGGAGGAGGGGTTAGCAACGTATCAGGAGAATCAGTTGAATATTTTCCACCAGGCTGTTTTTGGTAAGGCTCTTAGGGAAAACAGGTTGTTTAGCCTTGAGGAACTCTCTAATTTTGATCCAACGTCTAGCCCGGACCAGGAGAGGGTAGAGATTTATTATGCCCAAGCAGCAAATATCGTGGAATATTTATTAAAAAAAATGTCGAGGGATAAATTTGTAACTTTTTGCCGGGATCTCAGGGAAAGACAGGATTTTTTAAGGGCGTTATCGCGTGTTTATAGTTTTAAAGATTTGAGTGAGCTAGAAACAGATTGGAAAGGGTATTTAAGATAATGAGCAGGAAGTATCATTTGGTAGGTATCGGTGGTATCGGAATGAGCGGAATTGCTCGAATACTATTGGAACGTGGTTTTAAGGTAAGCGGCTCAGACCTTAAAGAGACAGAACCCATCAGGAGATTAAGGGAACTCGGCGCAAATGTTTATATAGGGCATGATGCAGGGAACTTAAAGGACGCAGATATACTGGTCTATAGCTCTGCGGTAAAGAAGGATAATCCGGGATTGATGGCCGCAGAACACAAAAGCGTGCGTATTATAAAAAGGGCTCAGATTCTGGCAGAGCTAATGCAGGATAAACTTGCAATAACGGTAGCCGGCAGCCACGGCAAGACAACTACATCATCATTAGTTTCTCATATGTTGATTAAGGCAGGGTTAAAACCCACAATAGCCATAGGAGGAATCCTTAAAAATATAGACAGTAATGCCTATTTTGGAGGCGGAGATTATTTTGTGGCTGAGGCTGATGAATCTGACGGCTCATTTATTTTTTATAACCCGCAATATTCTATAATAACCAACATTGACCGTGAACACCTGGATTATTACCTGGATTTTGAGAGTGAACTTAAGGCTTTCAAAGAGTACATGCTAAAGACTAAAGAAGAGGGGAGTCTTTTTGCCTGCATTGATGACCAAAATATTATGGATCTCATCCGGGATTTCAAAATAAAGAAAATACTTTTTGGTTTTAGCAGTAAGGCAGAGTTTTACCCCAGAAATATTTTATATAAGGATTTGAGTTCGGAATTTGACTGTTTTCGCAGTAGCAATTTTCTCGGGCATTTTCATCTTCCTTTAGGGGGCAGGCATAATATAGTAAATTCTCTGGCGGTTATAGCCTTGGGCCTGGAAATGGGCATACGGCTTGATTTAATACGCGATGCCTTTTCTACATATAAGGGGGCCGGCCGCAGGCTGGAGGTCAAATATAAGGATGCAGATTATATCATTATTGATGACTACGCGCATCATCCTACTGAAATTCGCGCTACCCTGGAAGCAGTCAGGAACCTAAAGGCAAAGCGGATGGTAGCTGTTTTTCAGCCGCATCGTTACACCAGGACTAAATTGCTCCTGGATGAATTTGCCGGTTGTTTTGATTCAGCAGACCATTTAATCATTACCGATATATACCCTGCAGGTGAACCGATGATTGAAGGGGTAGATGCAATGCTTTTGGTGGATAAGATTAAAAGAAATGCTCCCGCTAAGCCAGTGAGTTATGTTCCAAAAGACGATATCAGCCGTACTGTAATGAAAGAGATTGCGCCGGGAGACGCGCTTATAATGTTAGGGGCAGGAGATATAACCAGGGTCTGCGATGAATTGGTGGAAAAAATTAAGAGGTAAGCTGAAAATTAAGGAGCCGATTAAAAAACATACCACTTTGGGGATTGGTGGTAAGGCCAAATATTTTATTGAGCCTTTTGACGAGAGAGAGTTAAGCGAAATTTTAAAATTCGCCAAGCAGGCTAGTTTCAAGGTTCGCCTCATTGGCGCAGGTAGTAATATACTTAGCTCTGACAAGCCCTGGAATGGTATAGTAATAAAGCTTGCTGCAAAAAACTTCACAAAGTTGTTGGTTAAAAAAACACACATAATCGCCGGAGCGGGAGCCGGTTTAGGCTCGTTAGTGAAAAAGGCAAAAGAAAATAATCTAACGGGCGCTGAGTTTCTGGCGGGTATTCCCGGAACAATAGGTGGAGCAGTTTTTATGAATGCCGGGATAAAGGATTTATCTATGGCTGATTTAGTGGAGAAAATAAGGGTCATGGATTATAACGGTAATGTCATGATATTGGACCGTAAGAAAATTGTTTTTTCCTACCGGGAGTCCGGATTAAATAAATATATAATTCTGGCGGTGGTATTCAGGTTCAAATCCGGGCGCAGGCAGGCCATAGAAGGCCGGATCGCTAGATATCTAGTTGAACGTCGGCTTAAACAAGACTGGAGAAATCCCAGCGCAGGTTGTGTTTTTAAGAATCCTCCGGGAAAGAGCGCGGGACAGTTAATAGATATTTGCGGATTAAAGGGGTTAAATATAGGAGGTGCCCAGGTATCATATAAACATGCCAACTTTATTATAAATAAGGGCGGCGCAAATTCGACTGATGTGGCAACTTTAATGCGTCGCATTAAGAGGGAAATAAAGTGTAAGTTTAGGGTGAATCTTTATCCGGAGATAGTGATATGGGATTAAGCCAGCATGGCAAGGTTGGGATATTAATGGGAGGAGATTCTTCAGAAAGAGAAATTTCTCTTAAATCTGGCAAAGCGGTATATGACAGCTTAAAGGGGCTGGGTTTGGAAGTTTGCGCAATTGATATTACCACCCGTGATTTGCAAAAAGTAGAGCAATTATTAAAGGAATCCTGCTTTGATTGCGCCTTTATTGCCATGCATGGATTATTCGGTGAAGATGGCCAAATTCAGCAACTGCTGCAAGATTTGAATATTCCTTATACCGGCTCCGGGGTTAGGAGCAGTTGTTTAGCCATGGATAAGGTTGCTTCGCGCCGCATCTTTCAAGCGCAAGGCTTGCATGTGCCTGTATATAAGATTTTAAACCGTAATGATAAAGTACACGATGATTGTCTAAAACTGCGATTTCCTGTGGTAGTTAAACCGGTTAATAATGGTTCAAGTGTAGGACTTTCCATAATTGATTCGGCCAAACAATTAACCCAGGCAGTTGAATTAGCCTTATCTTTAGACGAGAGGGCGCTTATTGAAGAATATATTCCGGGGAGAGAGCTTACTGTTGGTATATTAGAAGAAATAACCTTACCGATTATTGAAATAATCCCGAAAAATAAATTTTTTGATTT
>JAHKBC010000023.1 GCA_018825725.1 Candidatus Omnitrophota bacterium | reverse complement strand
CAGCGGAGAAACCGTTAAAGTTTTAGATATCGGGGTAAGGCGCTCAAAGTTTTTATCGGAAGAGAAGGCCATAATCATTGTTCCTAATCTGGAGTTAAGTAAAAGCAAGATTGTAAATTATACCTACGGACAGGAATACAATCCATAGAGAATTGTTACTCAGCAGATTTATTTTTTAATTGTTTAATAGCGGATCCGATTTCATTTCGCCCAGAAAGGGGTCACCATAAAAACACTCTCTGTAAACAGGTATGGCAGAATTTGAGATGTGTCCCCTCTCACTCGCCCAGAAATACGGTGCGACAGAAAGACTCTCCGTATACAGGTAAATAAAAAGGCTATTGACCATATCCGATCAATAGCCTTGAATTCTATCGACATCATACTTAATTTCGGATTCTGTAATCTGCTCTCGGAGTTCTGTCTTAATTAAGTATTGTGTCCTCGGAATTCTACTCGTTTCTAAGCCACTGAAAATGCTCCATCAACTCCGCAGCCTCAATAGCAATGTACATGCTGATATTCTTCGGAGAATGATATTACTGGGGTCCCTCTCCTATTTCATGAGGGGAAACCTCTCGCTATTTACAGGTATGTATTATAGCGAATTTATAGCACATAACAAGGAATTTCCCATCTTCAGAGAGGTCATTTCCTCGCGTAATTTGTCCGAAATGTCCGGTCATTTTGGGCTTGAAATTGCGCAACTATTTGATGGGTAAATGGAAGATAGAATGTCCTCCTCTTTTGGGCGGACATTCTATCTTCCATTCTTTAATTTCTCGGGATGATGCCTTACAACTTCTGCTTGCACCATATAAATTACATCTTCTGCAATATTAGTGGCGTGATCACAGATACGCTCCAAGAAACGAGTTATCAATAACAACTGAACCGCTCTCGGAGCTGTAGTGCCATCTTTAACCATATAATCTTCGATAAGTTCTTTTTGTATTACATCACGAAGCTGATCAGCTTCAGAGTCAGATAATAAGACTTTTTTAGCTAACGCAATATCGCCTCTAACAAATGCATCTATGGACATCTTTACCATGTTTTGTGCAACAGCTGTTAGCTTAGGTATATCAATTAAAGGTTTTAAGAGAGGCTTATCTACTATCTCAAGCGTTCGCTGAGCTATATCTACTGCAATATCCGCTATCCTTTCTAACTCTGCATTTATCTTCATGCCAGTAGTGATAAAACGAAGGTCGCGAGCCATTGGTTGATAGCGCGCTATTAAATCAATGCACTTTTCATCTACAGCCAGCTCCAATTTATCAACATTGGAATCATTATCTATGACGCTTTTTGCCATCTCCTTGTCCCGATTCTTCAGCGCTTCGATGGATTTATAGATGGCTTCTTCTGCCAAAGCGCCCATCTTTAGGATATCTTTATTCAATTCTTTTAGCTCTTGATCAACGTGTCTTTCCATTTTAAACCTCCGATTTTTTATCCATACCTTCCGGTAATGTAATCTTCTGTACGCTTATCACGTGGTGCAGTGAATATTTCGTGTGTTTTACCAAATTCTATCAGTTCGCCTAAAAGCATAAATCCTGTATTGTCTGAAACACGCGCTGCCTGTTGCATATTATGAGTAACTATTATTATAGTATATCTGCTCTTTAGTTCACGCATTAATTCTTCGACCCTTGCTGTTGCTTGCGGGTCTAAGGTAGAACAAGGCTCATCCATTAATAACACATCAGGCTTAACAGCAATAAGCCTGGCGATACAAAGCCTCTGCTTCTGTTCTAACGATAACCTTAAGGCTGGTTCATTAAGCCTGTCCTTTAATTCATCCCACAAAAGAACATCCCTTAGGCTTTTCTCAACGATTTCGTCCAATTCATCTCTTGTAATGCCATCCGCATGAATCTTCTCTCCAAAAACAATATTTTCATAAATTGAGAGCGGAAATGGATTGGGCCTCTGAAATACCATTCCTACCTTTTTACGTAAGACTACCAAATCTGTGTGAGAATCTAGAATATTAGTATCGTCAATTAGAACTTCTCCATCCGTACGCAAAACTTCAATTAAGTCATTCATGCGGTTGAAAACTCTAAGCAAAGTGGATTTACCACACCCCGATGGCCCGATTATAGCGGTAATCCTGTTTGCCTCTATGGTTGAGTTAACATTCTTTAAGGCTTGGAATGTTCCGTACCAAAGGTTTAGGTTTTTAGTTATTATCTTTGCCATTATCCAAATTTTCCTCTAATATAACCATCCGTGCGTTTGTCTTGCGGCGCGGTAAAAATCTTGTCTGTTTTATCCAGTTCAATAAGCTCGCCACTTAAAAAGAAAGCTGTTCTATCACCAACCCGAGCCGCCTGCTTTACATTATTTGTCACCAAAACTAGTGTATATTTTTCTTTAAGCTTAACCATGGCATCTTCTACTTTTGCGGTTGATATAGGATCTAGTCCTGAACAGGGCTCATCAAATAAAATTACCTCTGGCTCAACTGCAAGGGTTCTAGCTATGCATAAACGTTGCTGTTGGCCTCCGGATAACTTAAAAGCGGATTCGCTTAACCTGTCTTTTACCTCTTCCCAAAGATACGCTTCTTTTAATGATTCCTCAGCCCGTTCTTCTAATACTTTTTTATTTTTTATTCCGTGCATCCTTAGTCCATAAACCACATTATCAAAAATAGATAGTGGCAGTGGTAAAGGTAATGCAAACACCATACCCACTCTCTTACGCAATAATTCCATATCAATATTTTTTATGTCTTCATTGTCAAGTCTTACCTCGCCATTCATCTTAAAATTCTGATTGAGGTCATTCAAGCGATTAAGCATCCTTAAGAAAGTTGTCTTTCCACTATTCGCTGGCCCTATTACGCTTAAGATTTCATTAGATTGAATCTCCATATTAATATGCTTTATGGCGTGCACTGAACCAAACCATATATTTAAATCGTGTATCTCGAATTTCACCATTTCTTTCTCTTCCTGAACTTATAACGTATTATTATAGCCACTAAGTTCATAATTAAAACGAGCGCCAACAAAACAAACGCTGTCCCATACCTTATCTTCTCAGCAACATTAGGTACCTGTGTTGAAATGACATAAAGATGATAAGGTAATGCCATTGCCTGATCAAATATCGAATTGGGTAATCGCGGGAGATAAAAAGCTGCTACAGTAAAAAGAATTGGAGCCGTCTCTCCTGCTGCCCTTCCTAAACCTAAAATGGTTCCGGTTAATATGCCCGGTATGGCATTGGGTAAAACAATATGCCTTATGGTTTGCCATTTGCTGGCGCCTAGAGATAAACTCACTTCGCGAAAAGACTGCGGGACACTCTCCAAGGCTTCACGCGAAGTAGTGATAATGACAGGAAGAATCATGATCCCCAGAGTAAGCGAACCGGAGAGAATTGATGCGCCGAATTTGAAAAATACCACAAAAAGCGCCAAGCCAAAAAGTCCATAAACCACTGAGGGTACACCTGCTAGATTCACGATTGCTAATTTTATAAGCCGATTAAGTAAGTTATCTTTTGAGTATTCGCTTAAGTATATGGCTGCAAGAAGGCCTATTGGTAAAGCAAGGATGATGGCACCCGTAACTAAATATACCGTTCCTACAATTGCTGGAAATATACCACCTGCGCGCATTCCTTGCCGCGGTATATCCGAAAGAAACTGCCAGTTAATTGCGGGTAACCCCTTCTGAATAATAATAACAATGATTAAGCCTACCGGAACGACGATTAAAAGTGTCGCTAGAAACAAAAAGAAAAATGCGATATTTTGTGTTCTATAGGGATTTTTCATTGTTGTCTTTTATGTAAAAATGAGTCCGCAGTCACGTTAATCGCAAAGCTAATAACAAACAGAACTATGCCAATAGCAAACAAAGCAAAGTAATGCTCGCTACCAACTACCGCTTCGCCCATTTCAGCTGCAATTGTAGCGGTTAATGTTCTGACTGGCGCTAAAATAGTATGCGGTATGACAGCAGCATTTCCCGTAATCATCATTACTGCCATTGTTTCACCTATTACCCTACCTATTCCAAGCATAACTGCTGCAAGTATACCGCTTGATGCTGCCGGAAGCATTACGCGCCAAATCGTCTGCCAATGTGTCGCTCCTAGCGCGAAAGCGCCTTCTTTATACGTCTTTGGGACCGAATATAACGCATCCTCTGCAATTGAAACTATTGTTGGCATAGCCATAAAAGCGAGCATTATTGAACCAGATAAAGCGGTTAAGCCAGTTGGTAAATTAAAGAGGTTCTTTACTAAGGGCACAAGGGTTACCATGCCTATAAACCCTAAGACAACACTTGGTATAGCCGCTAATAATTCTATTCCTGCCTTAAGAGTCTCTTTGATTTTTAAAGGGGCTATCTCAGCAATATAAATTGCGCATCCTACTCCTATTGGAATAGAAATAATTGCTGCGCCAACAGTAATCAGTAAAGAGCCAAGAATTAAAGGCAATATCCCAAGCTGCGCTGGCTCGGAAATAGGATACCAACTTTTGCCAAAGAGAAACTTAAAAAGGCTTACAGTTTTAAATACCGCAAGCCCTTCTTTAAGCAGAAAAAGGAAAATCAACGCTACAAAAAATATTGAAGCAAGGCCGCAAATGAGTATGAGTTTTTCAACAATAAACTCTTTGAGTTTACGCATATTTTATCTTTTGACCGGAACAAAATCGGTTGCCAAAACAATATCCTGGCCTTCTTTGGAAAGCGTAAAATCTACGAATTTTTTTACCAAACCTTCAGGTGTACCATTGGTATAAAGAAATAATGGTCTTGATATCGGATACTTAGCGTTTATGACATTCTCTATTGTGGATGCGACATACTCTGATTTCTCATCTTTGGCTACGGCTATAGGCTTTTGTTTAGCAGAAATATAGCCCATGCCATAGTATCCTATTGCCGCAGAATTACCAGCCACCTCATCAGCTATTGCCTGGGAAGATGATAGAAGTAATGCGCGCGGCGCAAATTCTTCTTTACTATTCGGGTCATTTTTTCTTAACACGTGCTCTTTAAAATAAACATGCGTTCCGGAATTAACTTCGCGGGAAAGTATCACAATCTTCTCATCCTTGCCCCCGAGCTCTTTCCAATTAACAATCTTGCCCGTAAAAATCCCTGCTAACTGATCTGTGGTAAGTTTGCTAACTGGATTATTAGGATTCACTACAACCGCAAGGCCATCCAGCGCAACTTTTATTTCATTAGGATTTATACCCCTCTGATTAGCAAGAGAGATTTCTTTCTCTTTAATATTTCTTGAAGCCATAACAATATCACAAGTGCCACTAATGAGACTAGATAGCCCAGTACCTGATCCGCCACCTGTAACTGCTATAAAATCTGTGGGATTCTTCTTCATAAATTCTTCGGCCCAGGCTTGGCCCAAATTAACCATAGTGTCTGAACCCTTGACTTGAATTAAATTTTTATCTTTCGCGGCAAATGCGGAAGTTGCGCACGCAACCGCCATTAGAACGAATAACCATCTTTTAAACATATCTTCCTCCTTTTGTTATAGTATATTTTACCTATATTATATTTATGTGAAAACAATGTAAAATCTATGTAAAATCTTAAAATACTAATTTTAGCTTAGTACCTAATACATTAACATCTTTCCACATATCAGAGCTTTTGCTACTCTGCAGCATGTAATAAATCTCTGCTTTTAGGTTCTTAAATACATTAAAACCAAGTTCTGCAGAGAGCCTATTTTGATTAAGTTGCGTAGATGGTCTCCCAAAGACAATAATTATCTCATCCGAAACAATAGGCTGTATTTCGAATCTGGTGAACTTCCAGGGTAATTTTAGGGTAAACTTATTGCGATACCTCCAGAAATCCATCTTAT
>JAHKBC010000244.1 GCA_018825725.1 Candidatus Omnitrophota bacterium | reverse complement strand
TGAATCCATAATAAGTTTGATAAACTCATCGTAGTCTAAAGTATAGCTTATGCTATTCGATATATCATAGAGTATGGATAACTCGAAAACTCTTTTATTTAATTCTGAGCTTAATTTCTTGTTCTCTTGTCTTAGCGATTCTAGCTCTATATCCATATTCTTTTTATTGATTCGCTTCTGCTACGGGTAAACAGACTGCGGAGGTATTTTTCTCTCCGGGCTTTAAACCTTTCAGGGACAAAATATTTTGATGGCTCTGCATACTAAATAATATTAGTTATGAACCTATTGATAAAAGAATCATTAATTTCAACAAATTTCAAGCCGCAATAAAAAGACGAGCTATCGCTAGATTTCCCAGACCACACAACCTGAGCTACCAGATTGTAAGTATCCGTATTCGCCTTTTTCTTAACAATTAATTCCAGGGTGTCTTGCGGAATAAGCTCTTGGTCCAAAATCAACCTTATGCCAATCAGCGAAATATCGTGGACTTTGGCCTTTTTGTAATTTTCATCTTTTCCTTTAATCCGATAATCAACTTCTAAATCCAGACGCATTCTGACAAAAGACCTCTTCTCTAAGGCGCTTTTATCCTGCGACGCGGATTCATTCTTTTTATTAACAATGTCAAGTATCTGAACCTTTAAACTCTCCAGGTCTTCAAAAGGCTTTTTTAGTATAGGGATCCCGGACTCACGGGTAATTTCCGAAATATTATTATCAAAGGCATACCCGGTCATAAAAAAAAATCCGGACAATTCCGGGCGAATCTTTTTAATCTCCATATATGTCTGCAGGCCGTTTATCTTTGGCATGCGAATATCTAAAAAAATGATATCAAAATTAGCCTTTTTAACTTCTTCTATAGCATTTAGCCCGTTATCAACGCTCACAACTTCCAGATTGAGTAGTTTTAAGTAACGCTCTAAAAACAACCTTACTGCCAATTCATCATCAACTATCAATGCCTTAAGCATTAAATACCCACTCCTTCTTTAGAAGCTATGATTTTCTTTATCTCTTGAAGCAGCTTATTGAAATCATAAGGCTTGGTAATATAATTCAACACTCCCATCTTATAGGTTTTCTCAATATCGGCAAAACCACTAAGTCCGGAAATTACGATTATCGGTATACCCTGGGTTTTAGGTTCTTGATTTAACATCTGGCAGATCTCTAAACCGCCAATACTAGGCATCAATAAATCAAGCAAAATTATGTGAGGGTTAAAAGCTTTTATTGCCGTGAGGATATCCTTGGCGTTGCTGACCGCCTGCACCACATAACCGGATATCTCAAGCAGCTTTTTTAAACTATCTAAAGCTATAATATCATCGTCAGCTATAAATATTCTTTTCTTATCTTCCATAAGCTGCTTCTTTACATGACATTAATTTCAAATACAGGCAAGAGCATTGCCACAACCAGAAAACCTACGATCAAACCCAGGAATAAAATCATTATCGGTTCCAGAAGGCTGCTCATTACACTGATAGCTTCATCAGTATCTGCTTCGTAGGTATGGGCAACTTCACCCAAAGCTTCATGCAGTTTGCCTGACTGTTCCCCAACAATTATCAAGTTACTCATTAAAAGAGGAATGAGTTTAGAATTCTTAAGGCTTGAGCCTAAAGATCCTCCTTGCTCTAATTCCTTATAGCTTTGCCTTAATTTCCTGCTAATAACTTCATTCTGTAAAACAGGTATTGCCACATTTATTGCTTTTAAAATAGGGATTCCGCTTTTAATAAGTAATTCCAGGGTGCGGCAGAATCGCGCTAATTCTGCTTTAAGCAATAAGCTGCCAAAAATAGGTATACGCAGCTTAAAAGCGCTTAAAAATAATTTACCGGCAGGGGTTTTGGTCTCGCGCTTTAAAATAAGGGCAAGCATAGAAATAGCGATAAGAATCCAAAGCCCGTGTGTCCTCAAGGTATTGCTGATAGCAATAAGTATCTTAGTGGGAATTGGCAAATCTTGGTTAAAAGTCGCATATAAGCCCATAAGCCTGGGCATAACATAGGTAAGCATAAAAATAATCGTGCCGATTCCAACTATGACCATAAGTATCGGATAAGCCATAGCCATTTTAAACCGCGTTATCACCTCTTCCTGCTTTGAGCGGTAATCGGCAATCTTTAAAAGGACCTCAGGCAAAGCTCCGCTATTTTCACCGGTCCTGACCATTGAAATATATAGCGATGAAAATGCAGCGGGATAATTTTCTAGAGTAGACGAAAAAGAAGCCCCGTCTTTCACCATGGAATGGATTTGAGATATGGCCTTTTTCATATTGGGGTTAAGCGACTGCTCGGAAATAATGGATATTGCGCTTAAAAAAGGCACTCCCGAACGTATCAAGCTGGCCAACTGACGGCTAAAAATAGTGATCTCTTTAGATTTTATTCTGCCTACAGCAGTAACTTTAGCCGAAACAGCCTTGAATTGTTCGCGCTCTTGTTCTTTTTCAACCTGCAGAGGTATATATCCGGATTGGATAATTTTTTCAATTGCCTCCTTTTCGTTTTCAGCCAAAACTTTACCTTCAATTATGTTTTGCGGGTCTTTTTTTGCGCGGTAACTATAAGTAGCCATATCTTATTTAGATTGTATTTTGGTTATATATTTTTCCAGCCTCGACCTTTGAGCGCTGGTTATATCCAGAAAACAGACGGCAATATCATATTTTTTGCCTTCTTCCAGCTCCTCCACCCTTACTACCCGGGAAAGGCACTCCACCGGCTCTTCGCTATTAGGCAACTCGATCCTAACCTCCACAAAAGTGCTTATAGCCAGCATTTGAGTAGAACTAAAAACCAGGCCTCCGGCAGAAATATTCTTGGTAGCTCCCAGTTGTTGAGGGGTATAACCTTTGCTGGCCAGCTCCTCGGCAGATTTAAAAATACGATAGCGCAAATTTATCTTCTCATCCAAGCGGTTATAGATTCTTTTATTGTTTTCACCTTGCATTGTTTCCGGCTCCTGGTTATATGCAACTAGCGGTTCCTGGTCTTTTAGATTTTCTATCGAAGTTACGCGAATTACTTCTTCCGGAGTAGTTAAACCCTGAATGACCCTACGCCACCCGTCTTGCCTTAAGGTTTGCATTCCTTTAGCCTGGGCCAGGCTCTTTAAGCGGTTTGAGGGCGCTTTTTTAATTATCAGATCTTTAACCTCTTCATCGACTAAAAGTATTTCGTAGATTGCTGAGCGGCCGAAGAATCCGCTAAAATTACAGTTAATACAGCCTTTACTCCGGAATATTTTTGCCTCATCCAGTGATTTAAGCCCCAGATCCCGAGCAATCATTTCCCTAACCTCAACAGATATGCTTTTGTCTTCATATTTGCACTCCGGGCAGATTAACCTTACCAGGCGCTGGGCGATAAAAACCTCAACGCTGGAAGCAATCAGGTATGGCTCGACACCGATATCAATAAGCCTGGTTATAGCGCTAGGCGCGTCATTTGTATGTAAAGTTGAAAAAACCAAATGCCCGGTTAAGGCTACGCGTATGGCAATCTCCGCAGTCTCTAAGTCTCTGACTTCTCCTACCATTATAACATCCGGGTCATGGCGTAATATACTTCTTAATCCGCGCCCAAAATCCAGGCCGATCTCCGGCATAACCTGAATTTGGGTAATGCCGAACATTTCATATTCAATAGGATCTTCAATGGTAATAATCTTGCGGTCGCGCGTATTTATTCTGTTCAAACAGGTATAAAGTGTGGTAGTCTTTCCGCTTCCCGTAGGGCCAGTTACAAAGATAATGCCATGGGGTTTTTTAATCATATCCTCAAAAATATTCACTTCTCTTTTGGAAAGCCCAAGTTTTTCCAGATTAAAAAGCATCTGTGTCGGCAATATCCTTATGACTACGCTTTCGCCGAAAGAAGTTGGTATGGTAGAGATTCTTAGATCCAGGACATGCTCCTGAACCTTGACCACAGCCCGGCCATCCTGTGGTAAACGGTGTTCCACGATATTTAGGTTAGACATAATCTTGATACGCGAGATTATAGCGTTTAAGAAATTTCTTATTTCGCCCGGTATATTAGCATCGTACAATATGCCGTCAATACGGTAACGCACAGCCACATCCTGCCGATATGGCTCGATATGAATATCCGTAGCGCGCTTGCGGTAAGCCTCCAGGATAATCTGGTTGACCAGCTTTATTATCGAGGCATCCCCGGCTAATTTTTCGATATCCTCGATTTTTTCGCCCCGATCTTCAAAAACAGTGGTTTCTTGATTTACGCTTGAGACTATCATACGCAGAGTATCTGCGGCCAATCCGTAGTATTTACGCAAGGCCTCAAGAATATCTTCGCGCGTGGCTAATACCACTTCTAAATCATAGCCCAATTGCATGCGTATTTCATCCTGCGTCTTGGTTTCTAAAGGATAAGCAACAGCTATAACCATAACCCGATCCTTTATTTCCAAGGGAACGAACTGATAATAAGAGGCGAATTTTACCGGTACCTTATCCAATACTTGTTTATCGATGTTGCAATTTTTTAAATCCATAAAGCGCAAAGATAACAGGCGGCTGAATACTTTCAGTATATATTCTTGTTTAGCGATATTCTTCTTAACCAAGACAACGGCCAAGCTTTCATTCTGAGCCTCGGACTCCTTGAGCGCGTCGTTTAAGGCATCCTTGGAAGCGTGTCCGCTATTAATCAGCTCATCATACAGCAGGCTATCCAGCTTGTTCATTCTTTTCTTTATCCTTATTCAGTAGGCGCTTTACGTTTTGGCTGATATGAAACATGCGGAATTTCTTGAGTACCTCTTTTATATCATCTGCGTCAATAAGCACAAATTTAACCTGCGCCGGCGTAGCCGCTTCTTCAATCTTACTGATTGATACAGCGTCTAACGGATTGACAATAGCAAAGGTAACACTATTGCCTTCTTCAAAAAGCGGAAAACATTGATGGTTTAAAAGTAATGATGAAGGAAACTTTAAACCCAGCTCCATATCAATATAAGATGTTTTTAAATCTGCCGCGGGTATTCCGAATTGCTCGGATAGCGCGCGCATCAGATCCTCTTTAGTGATTAATTTTTTGGCTACTAGTATTGCCCCCAGAAAAGCCGAGCTGACCTGTTGTTGGGCCAAGGCATCGTACAGCTGGGCTTCGTTAATAAGGCCTCGCTCAATAAGGATTTCCCCTAATTTCTTATTACTTTTTAAAATATCTTCCTCGCTTATTATTCTTAAACAGTTCCTACCATATAAAATTCGCCTTCGGGCTTGCGATCCAGATGCCCGGAAATTATCTTTTCGCAGCCGGCCAGGGTTTGCTCAACAGTTACATACTCCCCTGCTTTTCCGGTGTAAGCCTCGGCCACAAAAAAAGGCTGGGTAAGATAATTCTGCAACTTTCTTGCCCGTTCGTAGATTGTGCGGTCGCTTACCGAAAGTTCATCCACGCCGATAACCATAACAATGCGCCTTAATTCCTCATACCTCTGAAGCATGCGCATAATTTCCTGAGATATTTGAAAATGCCGCTTTCCTACTACATCTGGGTCAAGGTTTGCGCTTGAAGAAACCAGTGGGTCTATGGCCGGATAAAGGCCCAGCTGAATTTTTTGACGCGAAAGAACCATAACTGAATCCAGAAAACTAAAAATTGTCACAACAGCAGGATCAGTAATATCATCTGCGGGGATATAAACTGCTTCGATAGAGGTAATTGAGCCCCCGGTATCTTTAGAGGTGCGGATACGCTCGTGAAATTCCGAAGCCTCTGAAAGCAAGGTAGGCTGATAACCTGTCTCCGAAGGAATCCTCCCCAAAAGGCTGGAGATTTCCGCTCCTGCCTGCAAAAAACGAAAGATATTATCCACAAACAACAAAACATCCTGATTCTTGCGCTGAATAGATTCAGCCAAAGTAACTCCGCTCATCGCTACTTCAAAACGCGCTCCCGGAGGTTCATTCATCTGGCCGTAAATCAGCGCGGTCTTGCCTAAAATATTTCTCCTGGAGAGTTCATGATATAACTCATTTCCTTCGCGGATACGCTCTCCGGCTCCCACAAAAACACAACTGCCCCGGGCTTTTCTGACGATATTGTGAATTATCTCTAAGGTAAGTATACTTTTACCTAAGGCTGCGCCGCCTAATATTCCGTTCTTACTGCCCTTTACTAAAGGAAACAATAAATCAATAATTTTTATTCCGGTTTCAAGTATTTCAAACTTCTCGCCTCTTACATTTGTGGGCGCAGCCTTATAAGCGGCGCGCGGCTTGCGAATGGGGAGCTTTTCCTGAAAGATTATCTCGCCTTTTTGATCAATAGGTTCTCCCCACACATTCATAATTCTTCCGTACAAACCATCTCCTACAGGTATCATTATCGGATTTCCGGTAGGATAAACTAATGAATTACGCTGCAGGTTAAAAGTAGAATTAATAGAGATACAACGGGTTAAGCCACCCGGGAGATGTTCGGCTACCTCCAGAAGTATCTTTTTACTATCTACGGTCTGAGTGGTCATGCACTCCATAATCCCGGGCATTTCATCCTCGGAAGCAAACTTCACATCCACAACCGGGCCCTGGACTGAAACAACACAACCTAACTTTTTATTATCATTATCCATTGTCTATTACCTAAAGGCCAGGCGCGCAGTAAAAAGTTCACGCATATTCCGGTCAATCAATTCGTGCCGTTGGCGAAAATACTGTAAGCGCAGCTGTTTATCCAATTGCTCAATCTTAGTTTTACTGTTTTCCAAATGCATATAACGAGCGGATAGCTCAGCCAGCTTAGAGAATCCGAATATTTCATAAAACTTTCTTCCTAATAGAAGAAAAGAGATAAAGCCTACCAGGTCCTCTAATTTTGACTCATAAATAAGTTCATTATAGTTAAGCGGCCGCCGAGACCCAAGATCATCCTTGGTAAAAGGAAGCAGGTTTATTGATTTGACATGTTGGCTGAAAAGTGATTCTGAATGCGGATAAAAAACTTTAAGCACTCCTATATTCAAAGCGAGTTCCTCCTTGACTATATAATCACGCAGTTCAATAGCCAGATTATTCCGAGTTTCTTCGGTAACCCCTTTAAAAGAGACAAAAGGTAGATTTTTCTCTTGAGCATAGTTTTTCCCCCGCTGGCCGATAATAATCAACTTACCGCGGGTCTCTTGTAATTCCTTCAGGGCCAAATTCATAACCTGCATATTTAATCCCCCTAAAAGGCCGGAATCTGTAGTAATAGCAACAATCGCGCAAGCCCGGTTACCGGGATTAATTAATGGATGATCACATTTGGACATATCGAATAGCGAAAAAAGATCAACTAACGCTTCAAAGATTTTGTCAAAAGGCCGGATCCTTTTTTCCAGCGAACGATATTGGGATATGGATATTTCTCTTAGTACTTCAATAATGTTATAAAGAGAATGATTAAATTCCAGGTCTTTTTTTATTGCTGAAATTAGGGGCATTTTTATTATATTAGATAGTCTGAAAATACCAGCCTAATGAGTCATATAGCTGAGCGATGCAATTATCGTCTAATATCTGGCCTTTTCTAATTGTATCCAATAAGTCCGGAAACCGCTCCTTGACCTTAG
>JAHKBC010000243.1 GCA_018825725.1 Candidatus Omnitrophota bacterium | reverse complement strand
TATCTCATAAATGCTTTCTCGCAAATAAGAAACAACGGATTCATCTTGATTAAGAAAAATATCTTCGTGCGGGCATGTGTCCGGACGTAAAAAGTCGAATCGAATGTGTTGAAAATTATATTTTCTGCAAAACCCGGGAAAAAGATTTAATTCTTTATAATTAGACCCCATCACTACAACATTAATACTTAGTCGGATAGTATCATTACATTTATTCTTTACTTCGTTTATTAACTCAATGCTCCTAAGCAAATCTGAAAACTTGGCACCTTTTCTTATCTTCTCATAAGTAGCCTTTGTTACAGCATCAATTGAATATGTCAAATCAATATTTTTAGATTCTGCAAAGATATTTGCCCATTCTCGGTCGATTAATAGGCCATTGGTTACAATGCGTTTACACATATAGGGGTATTCGTTGACTTTGCTAAATAAAGTCTTAAAATAATCTACCAGAAAAACCTCCCCACCCTGTAAATCTATATCTTCCAAATATGGAAGTAGCCTGTATATTCGCTTGGCCAATTCAAACGGAAGAGTAAAATTATCTCCGGAATTCACTCTGGAACACATAATACATTGAAGATTACATCTATTGGTCAAAACCATTACAAGCTTTCGGGGTTTTGAATCAAGAATTGCTTTTCTCATTCCTATCTCTATTTCGTTGAGTTCTTTATTTGCTATAAATTCTTGCATTGATTTTTCCATAATAATATCTACTTCATTTTATATTTATTGACTATTGTAAATCCTAATTTGGTTATTAAATTATATTAGGTTCACATATTCATTACAGGGACAAACTTCTGCCTCACAAGGCAAAGGTTCATTAAATAGCTGAAAATCTTCCTTAAAGATGCTGCCTATAAAATTATCTGCCAATTGACCACATCTGACTATGTTGCCGTCGGCCTGGACTATTGCGTATTTGTATCCTGCATTACACAGTTTTCCTTTAGGGCTTTCACTTTTTAAATGATACGTAATTCTATCAATATCCCCCAAAAATGGCCGTATTAGGTCGATTTCCTGTTGCGTATAACTTTCGGGGTATCTTTTTCCGGCATATTCCCCCCAGAAAGCAGCGAGAGCAAAGTTAATCCCGGAATCTTCAAAGATTCTTTTGAATCCGCCTATCTGTTTCATCTGCGGCGGGTAAGCCAAATAACAAACGCCTGCCTTAAAACCCGCTTTTTTTAAAAGTATAGCCTTTTTTATCAAATCATCCACATCGGCGAATAAAGGGTGGAAATTAAGATCCAGATGAACTCTATTAGGATCGATTTCTTTGACAAAAGTCGCGATATCACCCGACATATTGGTAGTTATTTTAATGGTGTGTATCTTTGAAAGCTGTTTTACGATCTCAATGAAGTTTGGATAGATAAAAGGTTCGCCTCCAGTAATTTCTATATGAATCTGCCCATATTTGTCATATATCCTCATCCAATGCTTCACCCACTCTTGCGGAGAAAGGTGAACATTACGATTGCCTTCCGGTATCCATTTTTCATAGAACCAACAATAAGGACAACGGAAATTACATTTATAGTGGATATCCCAAGTAAAGTATATGCCCCTTTTAATGCTTGGCGCTTGAGGCACGGATTCTATTTCTGGCTTCTTTCTCATAATTTCAATGCCCGTCCCATCCTTATTATTGTCTTCAGGAATAATATCGCCTTCATCGCAAGGGCAAAATTCGGCCTGGCAGGGTAAAGAATCTTCTAATAACTTAAAATTTGGGTCGAGAAAGTTTCCTAAAATATTATCTTCCCCAATCTGGCCACACCTAGCTACTTTACCGTCGGGAAAAATAAGTGCGGTCTTCTGACCAGCAGGACATGTAAAGCCTTTCCTATTTACCTTTTTAAACCATTCATCATGAATGCCGACCGATCTTTGTTCATCCTGCGTATAGCCTTTAGGGTAACTAATACCTTTATATTCGCCAAAAAAAGGAATGATTTTTAAAGTTTCCCCAACGGAAGCGAATTTCTCTTTATAGCGCTCTATATCTTTCAAGAAAGGCGGATACGCCACAAGGTTTATACAACCGTTGAAACTAT
>JAHKBC010000242.1 GCA_018825725.1 Candidatus Omnitrophota bacterium | reverse complement strand
TGTTAAAGTTGCCGAAGATGGCCAGACGGCGCTCGAGCAAATATATAAGGAAAAACCGGATTTGATTATATTAGACCTGATGCTGCCTGTACGTGACGGGATGTCAGTATGCAATCAACTTAAACGAGAGAAAAAATTTTGTAAGATTCCCATAGTAATGCTGACCGCTAAGGATAGAGAAACAGATATAAAGTTAGGCAGTCTTGTTGGAGCAGATTTGTATATTACTAAGCCTTTTGATACAAAAGAATTAGTTTCAAAAATTGATCAGCTTCTAAAAGAGGCAGGGGATCCGCAAGATTAAGGCTTGATTAGGTGTGTGTTAATATGGCATAAGTTGTTTTATTACGTATTCATATCTTAAAGCCCCACATTTGTTTGTTAATTATCTCACCTGGCTGTATTTCTGTATACGCTTAAGCAGAGAGTTTAAGCTATTTAATATAAAAAAATCGTCCTAGTTGACAGAGTTACGAATATATTGACAGTGGCTATTCTGGATAGTAAAATAAATCATCATGGATAAAAAAATAATAAATATAGAGGAGTTCAAGGAAAGGCTACTTGTACTGCTGAAAACAGAGGCATTCCGTAAGGGAAACTTTGTTTTGTCTTCCGGAAAAACCAGCAATTTCTATTTGGATGGCAGGGTTTTGACCCTTACCCCAGAGGGAGTGTATTTGGCAGCTTATATTATCCTGGATATGGTTAAGGATAAGGGTATACATGCTATCGGCGGGCCGACGCTGGGCGCTGATCCTATCGTAGGAGCCATCGGAGCGATAAGCCACATTGAGAATATACCGCTTAAGACCTTTATCGTACGCAAACACGCCAAAGGGCATGGTATGCAAAAACAGATTGAGGGCCCGGAACTTGTAAGGGGGAGCCGGGTGGTTATTATTGACGATGTAGCTACGAGCGGAAAATCGCTCCTTGAGGCCAAAGAAGCCCTGGATAATGCCGGAGTAAGCATAGAGGAGGCAATAGTCCTGGTGGATCGTCAGGAAGGGGCACAGCAAAATCTTAGTCAAGCAGGTGTTAGGTTTCGTTCCATATTCACTATTCAAGATCTGGATAAATAATATCAAAACTTAAGTGCAGAAAAAACAGGTTGTTGTAGTTGGCGCAGGGCCTGCCGGGATGATGGCGGCAATCCGCGCTAGCGAGCTAAAATCCGATGTATTCCTCATCGAGAAGAATCCTACCCTAGGCAAGAAACTTCTTTTAAGCGGTAAAGGGCGCTGTAACCTGACCAATGCATGCGCTATGGACGAATTTTTATCCAATTTTTCTCATCACGGCCAGTTCCTCAGAGACGCCTTCGGAAAGTTCTTTAATCAGGATCTCATAGATTTTTTTGAAAAGAGGGGATTGGGGATGAGGGAGGAAAGGCAGCGCCGGATTTTCCCGGTAAGCGACCGCTCTGCTAGTGTGTTGAATATACTAAAGAATGAATTGGATAAAAGGCACATAAAGCTATTTTTAAACAACCCAGTAAAGGATATATTAGTAAAAAATTGCGTGGTCTGCGGAGTTCATTTTGGTGAAAACGAATTTCTAAAGACAAACAGTTTGATTTTGGCCACAGGTGGTGTAAGTTATAAGTTTACCGGTTCTACCGGGGAAGTCTTTAATTTACTAAAGAAATTAGGCCATACTATAATTGAATTGAAACCAGGGTTAGTGCCTTTAATAGTCAGCCAGAATTACCCCAGTTTTTTAGAGGGCCTGGTTTTAAAAAACATCTGTTTGGAGTTCGTTTCTCCTAAGTCCAGGATAATTTCTCAAAGTGGCGAGCTTTTATTTACAGGGACCGGGATTTCCGGGCCATTGGTTCTTTCTTTGAGCGGCAAGGCCGGTGATTTACTAAGAAAAGACGGCAGTCTTTATGTGAATATTGATTTAAAGCCAGCTTTATCCATTCAGCAGTTGGAAAATCGCCTACTCAGGGAATTTAATATTAATTCCAATAAGAGCATACGTAAAATTATGGGAGAATTACTTCCTTTAAGGCTGATAGATTTATTTATCCGTATCCTGGGTTTTGACCCACGAAAAAAAGCAAATCAGGTTACCGCTAACCAAAGGCGTAAATTTGCTTATCTATTAAAGTCCTGGCGGTTGGACATATGCGCAACTTCACCTTTGGACCAAGCAATGATTACGCGCGGAGGTGTTTCTTTAAAAGAGATTAATCCTAGGACTATGGAGTCGCGTCTGATTAAAGGGCTTTATTTTGCCGGAGAGATGATTGATATTGACGCGGACACCGGAGGGTTCAATTTGCAGGCGGCTTTTTCTACCGGGTATCTGGCCGGAGGATCCGCAGCTTTGAGTTAATAAAATGACGCAAATATACTTAGCTTCCAATTCCAGG
>JAHKBC010000241.1 GCA_018825725.1 Candidatus Omnitrophota bacterium | reverse complement strand
TGCGGCGCAGGCGGGTTATCTTCAGCCGTAGGCGAGATGGGCCGGGAACTCGGAGCCCGGGTTTACCTGGATCGAGTACCTCTTAAATATCGGGGCTTAACTTATACTGAAATCTGGATATCTGAATCACAGGAGAGGATGGTTTTTTCTGTGCCTAAGAATTCCATCGCTAGGTTGTTAGAGGTATTTAACCGCGAAAACGTAGAGACTACTATAATTGGAGAGTTTACCGGCAGTAAAAGACTGAAACTCTATTATAAGGAAAACCTGGTTTGTGATTTGGATATGAAATTCTTGCATGAGGGCATACCGCAGGATGAAAAAATAGCGGTTTATACCCCTGCCCAGAACAAAGAACCCAATATTTCTTCTGCCAAGGATTTAACCAAGAATCTTTTACGCCTTTTGTCTGATTATGATATTTGTTCCAAAGAATGGATAATCCGGCAATATGACCATGAGGTTCAGGGTGGCTCGGTAATAAAACCATTAATGGGGGTCAATAATGACGGCCCGGCGGATTGCGCGGTAGTAAAGCCTATTTTAGATTCTCCTAAAGGTGTGGCAGTTTCCTGCGGCATAAATTTCAGGCTGGGTTTAGTCGATCCCTATTGGATGGCGGCTTCTTGTATTGATGAGGCCTTGCGCCAGATTATCTGCGTCGGAGGTTCGCTGGAGCAGACGGCTTTACTGGATAATTTTTGCTGGGGAAATCCCAGTAAGCCGGACCGGTTGGGAAGCCTGGTGCGCTGTGCCTATGCCTGTTATGATATTGCCAAGGCCTATGGTGTGCCTTTTATCTCCGGAAAAGACAGCCTGAACAACGAATACACCATCAAGGGTGAGTCTATTTCTATTCCCGGGACGCTCCTGGTATCGGCGATAAGCGTTATTGAGGATACGGCTAAGTGTGTTTCTGGTTATGCCAAGCAAGAAGGGGATTTAGTTTATATTGTGGGTATGACTTATAATGAATTGGGAGGTTCGCATTACTATAAATTATTTAATGCTCTAGGTAATTGTTGTCCCAAGGTTTATCCTGCTGTTGCCAAGAAAGTATTCCAGGCGCTAAATAAAGCAGTGCGCTGCGGCTATATTCGGGCAATGCATGATTGTTCCGAAGGAGGCCTGGGGGTTGCTGCGGCAGAACTGTGTTTTGCCGGAGGGTTGGGAATGAATTTATCTTTATCCGGGGTTCCTTATGTAGATACTCCTTGTATTTCACGTTTGGCGCCGGTTAAAAGGGAAGATCTTATATTATTCTCGGAATCAAACTCAAGATTTATTGTAGAGATTGAGCGAAAAAACCGCAAGGCCTTTGAAAAGATGCTAAAAGGCCTTCCTTTTGGTTTATTAGGCTGCGTATCCAGTAAGGGTATTTTTCAGGTTCAAGGATTAGACGGCCGTGTTTGTATCCGGGAGGATATAAATGTTCTTAAAGAGTCCTGGCTTAAACCATTGAGGTGGTAAGATGAAAAAGAATCACAATATCAGCGGCGACCTTTTAAAGGAAGACACCTGGAGGCTTTTCCGAATTATGGCGGAGTTTGTCGAAGGTTTCGAAGTTTTGTCGCAAGTAGGTAGAGCTGTTTCAATTTTTGGCTCTAGCCGCCTAAAACCGGATAACAAATACTATAAGTTAGCCGAAGAAACCGCCTATTATTTGGCTAAAGAGGGATATGCGGTAATTACCGGTAGCGGCCCTGGCATAATGGAAGCAGCCAATAAAGGGGCTAGGCGGGCCAAGGGGCATTCTATTGGTTTGAATATTGATATTCCCCTGGAACAGAAGGCTAATCCCTACGTGGATACGTTGTTGGATTTTCGTTACTTCTTTGTACGCAAGGTTATGTTCGTCAAATACGCCAAGGCTTTTGTGATTATGCCTGGCGGCTACGGGACACTGGATGAATTCACCGAGGCGCTTAATCTTATCCAAACCAGGAGAATACCCAAATTTCCCGTAGTCATTTTTGGTAAGGAATACTGGAAAGGAATGCTGGATTGGCTCAAAAGCACGGTTCTAGAAAACGGAAGCATCAGCCGCCAGGACCTTGATATATTCAAAGTAACTGATTCTCCTAAAGAGGTTGCCAGGATTATCAAAGATTTCTATAAAAGAAGATAAGTTATGCCTAAGCCTAAAGTTTGTATTTTAAGAACCGCCGGAACTAACTGTGACATCGAGACTGCTTTTGCTTTTAATCTTGCCGGTGGAACTGCGGAAATGGTGCATATCAATCAGTTTATTAATAAAATGATTGATATGTCGCAGTATCAAATCCTGGCTATTCCAGGAGGTTTTACGTACGGAGATGATATTGCTGCCGGAAAAATTTTAGCCAACGAACTACGGCACAGGTTAACCGAACATTTGAAAAAATTTATCCAGGACGGTAAACTGATTATCGGTATATGCAATGGTTTTCAAGTATTGGTTAAAAGTGGGTTATTGCCCGGAAATAACGAGCAGAAGCAAGAAGCCAGCCTTATTTTAAATGATTCGGATAAATTTGAAGCCCGTTGGGTATATTTAAGGACCAGAGGACAGGAATCGAGGGCTAAGAATTGTGTTTGGGTTAAAGAGATTCCCGAAATAATATATTTACCGGTAGCGCACGGCGAAGGGAAATTTGTCGTGGAAGCCTGTGATGTTTTGGAGAGAATAAAAAGAAACGGCCAGGTTGTTTTCTGTTATTCTGATAAGTCCGGCCGCAAGCCCCTATATCCGGATAATCCCAACGGTTCATTGGAGAATATTGCCGGGATTTGCGATGATACGGGGAGGATATTGGGGTTGATGCCCCATCCGGAAAGGCATATTCAATCCTGGCAGTCAGCCTCTTGTCAGAAGAAGAGGGCCAGAAAACAGAGCGACGGGTTGTTTATTTTCCAAAACGCAATTAACTACGCTAAGAAACATTTATAGAAGGAGCCAGGAATGAGCGGTATCTTTGGAGCGGTTTGTAAAGATGGTTGTCAAAATGATTTATTCTACGGTACTGATTATCATTCGCACCTAGGAACCTGTTTTGGGGGCTTGGCAGTTTTCGGGAAAGAGCTTACGCGTAAAATACACGATATCCGCGGGAGCCAATTCAAAACCAAGTTTTATGATGACTATCAAAAACTATCCGGCAATAAGGGGATTGGTGTAATCAGCGTCCTTGATGAGCAGCCCATTTCGGTGAATTGTAAATTCGGCCCATTTGCTATTGTCACCAATGGTTTTATTGAAAATGCCGATAGTCTTGCGCAGGTTTTATACGCGCAGGGGCTGTCTTTCAGCGAGGTGACCAAGGGAAAAATAAATGCTACGGAGCTTGTCGCCAAGCTAATAATTCAGGGTAAAGATATTATTGATGGCATTGACAAGATGTTTGGCCAAATTAAGGGCTCGTGTTCGCTTTTATTGCTTAATAAAGAAGGTATCTATGCTGTTCGGGATAGGCAGGGTTATTCTCCGCTAGTGATCGGTAAAAGGCAAAAGGATTGGGCTATAACTACGGAGAGCGCTGCTTTCAGAAACTTAGGATTTCAAGTAGAGAAGAATCTTGAGCCCGGCGAGATAATCTTTTGCGATGAATCGGGGTTAAAACAAAAAGTTAAAGGCAAAAAAACTAATCAAATATGTTCTTTTTTATGGGTTTATACCGGTTTTCCCGCGTCCAGCTATGAGGGGCTTAATGTGGAATTATCCCGGGAGCGCTGCGGAGAATTTTTAGCTATTGGCGATAAGATAAAGCCTGACATGGCCGCAGGTATTCCTGATTCGGGGACTGCGCATGCCATTGGTTATGCCATGGCTTCAGGAGTTCCCTTTCGTAGGCCCCTGGTAAAATATACTCCTGGGTTTGACCGTAGTTATACTCCTCCTTCGCAGGAAACCCGGAATTTAATCGCCAGGATGAAATTAATCGCCATCCCCGAAATCATCAAGGGTAAATCTATTGTCTTCTGCGACGATTCCATTGTGCGCGGTACGCAGCTTAAAAACTACACCATCCAGAAACTAAAAGAGGCAGGTGTAAAAGAAATTCATTTTCGCATTGCCTGTCCTCCCTTAATGTTTCCCTGCAAATTCAATTTTTCCACCCGTTCGCTGAATGAGTTAGCTGCGCGCCGGGCGATCAAGGCTATTACCGGAAAAGATAAGGTGGATATCAAGCCTTATTTAGACGAAGATTCTGCCCAACATAAGGAGATGGTGGATTGGATTACCCGGGATCTAGGAGTGGATACTTTAAAATATCAGAGGTTAAAGGATCTTATCAAGGCAATAGGTTTAAGCCAGGAGAGCCTTTGCACCTATTGCTGGACAGGAAGAGAGCCTTAATATGGGAGTGACTTAAAAATTAGCAGGAGTGGATATCCAAAGCGCCGGTATTTTTAAGGCTAAGATTAAGGATATTGCGCGTAGTTCATTTCGGCATGAGGTGTTGAAAGATATCGGCGGATTCGGAAGTTTTTTTAGTCTTGCCAAAGGTAAATACCGAGAGCCGGTTTTGGTCTCTTCTTCCGACGGTGTGGGGACAAAGCTAAAGATCGCTAATCTATTAAATAAACATGATACCGTAGGTATCGATGCGGTAGCTATGAATGTTAATGATATTTTATGTACGGGCGCTGAGCCTTTATTTTTTTTGGACTATATTGCTTACACCAAGGTCAAAGAAAGCGTATTACTGGATGTGGTTAAGGGGATAAATTATGCTTGTCTTGAAGCCGGTTGTTCTCTGATTGGAGGAGAAACTGCGCAGATGCCGGGGTTTTATCGTAGAGGAGAATATGATATCGCCGGGTTTTGCGTAGGAGTGGTGGAGAAGAAAAATATTATCGACGGTTCCAGGATGGAGCCTGGCGATCTGGCTATCGGCCTAGAATCCAATGGCCTGCATTCCAACGGCTATTCTTTAGCGCGAAAGGTCTTGTCAGAAAAAGAAATAAAGCGTATGGGAAAAGAGCTATTGAAACCTACGCGCATTTATGTAAAGCCAATTTTATCTCTGTTGAGAGATAAGGGATCAGTGTTAAGTGGTAGTATTAAAGGAATATCGCATATTACTGGCGGCGCATTTTATGATAAGATTTCACGGATTATCCCCGACAATATCAATTTACGGATTAATAAAGGCTCCTGGCCTGTGCCACCAATATTCAGGCTTATCCAGAACAAGGGCAAGATTCAAGATAAAGAGATGTTTCATACTTTGAATATGGGTATTGGTTTAGTGCTTGTGTCCAGGCCCGAATCGGCCAGAAGAATAATCTCTCGATTATCGGAATTGAATGTCAGGTCCTGGATAATCGGTGAAGCGACAAAAGGCAATAAGCAGGTGGAGATTATTTAACCCTGATAGTCAAGTATTGTACTATTGCTAGCGGAGTAAATTTGGACACAAGTAAAGTTGGGCAAAGATATTTTGCCGCTGTCGCTTGGAATAGACTCCTCTAGCCAGCGA
>JAHKBC010000240.1 GCA_018825725.1 Candidatus Omnitrophota bacterium | reverse complement strand
GATGATATGGTGGATGGGTACCGCAACCGACATAACCAGAGGATGCTTGATGGTCTGTGTAGTCCCATAGCATGCAATATGTATCTGAATATGCTGGATTTTACAGCGGCAGTCTATTATCACTCTAAAAAGATTGCCAGAAATTTATTAAAGATAAAATGAACGGTCTAAATACATTTTTTCCCTACCCTTGGTTCAGCGTTGGTCCATTCAATAGTCTGGTGGCTCTGGGAATAATTTCGTTATTTATCTTAATATTCATTTATTCCCTGGGCTTTATGAAGCTGAATAAAAAAGGCTTTTATTATTATACCTGTATATTTTTAACCGCAATCGTCTCGGTTATTACGGTTTTGGCCAATAACCTGATGGTGCTTTTGGTTGGCTGGGGTTTCTTGGGCCTGCTTATGTACTTATTGATTAATCTTGGTCCGGATAAAAATAAGGCCAGCCTTGCTGCAAAGAAGAGCTTTATTATTGTCGGAGGGTCGGATGTATTCATGATTTTAGGGGTTTGTATTGTGTATTACCTTTGTGGGACTTTTCAGATGGATAAGATAAGGATTTCGCTCTTGTCCGCCCCTCTACTTATACCTAGCGTTGCGTATCTGTCTCTTGCTGTTGCCTGTTTTGCTAAGGCAGGTGCTATGCCTTTACATAGCTGGATTCCTGATTGTGCCGAGTCTGCGCCTATACCGGTAACCGCTATTTTGCCGGCCTCGCTGGATAAATTATTAGGTATTTACCTGTTAGTGAAGATTTCACAGGATTTGTTTATTTTGAACCCGGCTATGCGTATACTGCTCATGCTTCTGGGCGCTTTTACGATTATCTCGGCAGTATTTATGGCTCTTATACAGCATAATTCCAAGAGGCTTTTGGGTTATCACGCCGTTTCACAGGTGGGGTATATGGTTTTGGGTATAGGTACTGGAAATCCCTTGGGTATTATCGGTGGTATCTTCCATATGTTTAATAATGTACTTTATAAGACTTCTTTATTTCTGTCTGTAGGTAATGTTGAACACCGCTTGCATAATTCGGAATTGAATAAACAGGGTGGTTTGGCAAAGTATATGCCGCTCACCTATTTATCGGTTTTGATTGCCAGCCTGTCCATCTCGGGTATTCCTCCTTTTAACGGTTTTTTCTCTAAATGGATGATCTACCAGGGATTGATTAGCCAGTTATGGGTTAGGGATTATAAATTACAAATTACCGCTGGTATCTGTTTAACCGCGGCGATGTTCGGCTCAGGGCTTACCTTGGCTAGTTTTATGAAGCTTTTACATGCATCTTTTTTAGGCCAGCCTACGGAGAAAATCGCAGAGGAGAGGCCTAAAGAGGTGTCTTGGTTGATGTGGTTTCCTGCGCTTCTTTTAAGTTTTCTCTGTCTTTTGGTAGGAGTAGCGGTTCTTCTTATTCTGGCGAGTAAGGGCGGTAAGGAATTGACTTATTCTTCTTTTCTGGCAGGCCTTGCCCCTTTAATTGCCTTTGCGCTAATTCTTGTAGGATTGTTATCGGGTATCATAATTTATTACTTTCTCTATTTTGGAAAATTAACACGTCAGGACCAGATTTTTATCGGCGGAGAACTTATTCCCCTGGAAAATAAAGTTTCAGGAACAGAATTTTACAATACCATAAGTGAAATTAGAATCTTAGGCCCGGTTTATAAAAAGGCAGAGGCGAAGATCTTTGATATTTACGAGCAGGGAAAGAACCTTGTTTTTGCCATAGGTAGATTTTTTCAATATCTCCATAACGGAGTTCTTCCCACTTATTTAGTCTGGATGTTGATGGGGATGATAGGGTTGTTCTGGTTTTTTGCAAAAAGGTAATTATGGAATTGCACATTCTTTTATTATTTATGATTTTTGCGGCAATCATTGCCATTGAGGCCAAGGATTTACTCTCTAGCGTTATTGGTGTCGGAGCGGTAGGTTTTGCCCTATGCCTTACCTTTTTGGTGCTTAAAGCCCCGGATCTGGCTATTACGCAATTGGTGGTAGAAATTCTCTGTTTGGTTATCCTTATCCGGTCCACCATTAAGAGAGACCTGCCGCTGGTTATTGAAGGTCGCTGGGTCTTTAATACAATGATGACCATAACTTTTGTTATTGTATTTTTAACCTGTGCCGGTTTTGCCTTAAAAGAACTGCCGCTTTTTGGTCAGCCTATTATGGCAGTAGCAAAGAAATATCTGGCTGAGGGAGTACAAAGAACCGGGGCGGTTAATGTTGTTACAGCGGTAATCCTGGATTTTCGCGCCTACGATACCTTGGGTGAAGCAACGGTTTTATTCGCTTCGGTCATCGGGATATTGGCAGTTTTGCGCCGCCCGGGGAGAAAAAGCAGGAGCAAAGAAAAATGAAGAAAAGATCTAAGCCCGGGATGACTGTGTTGGTTAAGACAATTACCCGTTTAACCGTGGGTTTAATCCTTATTTTTGGTATCTATATTGTTTTGCATGGCCATCTTTCTCCTGGCGGCGGTTTTGCCGGCGGGGTGATTATAGCCTTGACTTTTGTACATGTTATGCTTGCTTTTGGCAAGGATGTGGCGGTTTCCCGGATGTCTAAGAATCTGGCCTCTAATTTAGAGAGCATCGGCGCGCTCATGTTTTTAGGAGTGGCACTTTTGGGTTTTCTGGGCGGATCCTTTTTCTTAAATATAATAGGTAAGGGTGAGCCTTTTAAATTATTCAGCGCCGGCGGGATACCTTTAAGTAATATTGCCATAGGTCTTAAGGTGGGTGTGGGTTTGTTTGCTATATTTTTGGCTTTGGTG
>JAHKBC010000239.1 GCA_018825725.1 Candidatus Omnitrophota bacterium | reverse complement strand
CATCAATAAAGGCCAAAGGATCCTTAGCATTCTTTATGGCATAATATAGGTTATAAGTTACCGGGCCTAATCCCGGCACAGATCCCGTATATGGCTGGTCACTAGTCAGATCAATCGGCAGCGGTGGCATCCTTTCGGTAGCAACCCTCATAGCTGCTTTAATCAGGTTCTTCTTATTAAACTTATTTATCAGTGCTTCTGTTGCGCTATCAAATGTCAAATCAAAGCCCCTCCTGTGCTTTTCTCCCAAAAGACTGATAAGCCCTACAAGAATTAAATTCTTGGGCTTTTTATTGCCAAAACCTCCTGTGTAAGATGCGTGCAATACGCCGGATTTTAAATCCACCAAGGCCCCGTTATTACTCAAGAATTTTCCTTCGGATGTTACAGCTAGATTGTAATACGATGGGACAATGCCGTTGTATAGATAGCCATAAGGAGAATACAGCCTGCCTTTATAGAAAAGCGCATACCCTGCCCAGTCGACCCTGGCATCATTAAGGATAGCGATCCTTTCATTTAGTTCTCCCGGAGAAACATCGCTCCTTAACTGCCGAAATATTTTTGCTGCCCTGGAAGCCAAATCAAACAAAACAAAAGGGCCGATCATTCTCTCTAATCCAAATATTCTGGATACAGGGTTATCTATGAGAGCAAGCCACATCCAATTCCATCTCATAAGTAAAGCTTCAAACGCATTAATTTCAAAAGCGATATCCACATCACTGGGTTCTTTATCAAGCAACAGGCTCACCACCGGCCCGCCCAACACCACTATATTTGTCTGGGGAAAATTATCTTTGAAATACATAAGTACCTTCTTAACTTTGCCTTCAGGCAGGACTCCGATGTCTGACTTGGCATCCATTTCCCGGAGTAAACTTACCCTGTTATCAATTGGCTTCTTTTCTAACGGTAAGGGATCAAAATATTCCTCTTTTACAGGTTGATCGCCAAGGTTAACAGGAACAGCTTCCTTAGATTCTGATAATGCAGGCTGGTTAATTTTGATTGTATTTCCATCCGCTATTGCCCGAATCAAAGGTGAACCTGCGTTATTTAGAAGACGTTGGGCGATCCCGGGATTTCCTGCCGGAATAGTAGTTAATGCAGAAGAAGCTATATTTAAATCCATCCCACCTGAGGTATAGCTTCTGATCACCTGGCCAAAAGCAGAGTAGTGTTCTTCTTTTAAGTTGTATTCTCCTTTATTAAAAGAGTCTTGGTAGGCCTGGAAATAGGTGTTTACAGAATACGGCTCTTTAGAGATAAGATTAGTCAGGTCATAGGAATCTATTTTGTTTAAAACAGCGGACTGTGGACCGCGGACTGTGGACTTATTCTTGAACCATTGCGCCAAAATAAGCGAGTAATATACCTGCCTTAAAGGAGCATAGCGCCTGGAAGAGTTAACCTCTTTGGTGAGCTTGGGAATAATTAATTCTCGGATAAGCTCTGTAGAGTATTCGTTTAGGACTTTTGACCTTTGGTCATCGAAAGAATAATCCTGTGGACTATGGACTGTAGACTGTGGGCTTTTTAGGTAGTCTTCTTCCAGCATTACTTTAAGCGTAGCCTTGTAGATATAGGCATTGTCAATAGATTCACGGATAATGATTTCTCCGGGCACTATCCAGGGGCGGGTAAGAGTAGGAATAGTGATAGTATCTGTACCAAAGAGCTCTTCTGCTTTTTTGTAGAGCCTGCTCCAGTACACCTTGCCTTCTGGAGTAGCGGGCGAGGTATATTGAGCAGTATCTTTCTTAAGATGCAGGTCTGCTTCTAAGAGCACCTTGCCTAAGTCTGTCTGGGCTAGATATGGGTCAATGATATTATCTGGTGAGTCAGGCCGCAGGTTTACCCAGAAGCTGGAGTTAGGCAGAGCTAGACCTGTGTAGAAATACCCCATAAGCTTCTTAGTCTTATCCTGAAGTAGATTTTCTTGTTCTTCTTTACCTCTACCTGTACCTTTACCTATGCCTAGCTCGTCTCCCTTATCCAAGAGGATATTGAAGTTATTCTTAAGTGCGTCATAACCAAGGTACCTTAGATGAAGCGGGCGGAACCTATCAGAGGATGTAGTAAGACTAGAGCCAAGTTTAAGGAAATGGAATGATAAGTCCAGTTCACCGGCTACCTGAGATAGGCCGGATTGTTGGAAAAGAAGCAAAAAAATGAGGATAAAGCTAGTGGTCTTATTTAATCTTTTAACCATAACTTATGCTTAATTAGATATAGTTTATCAGCCGTTAATTATACT
>JAHKBC010000350.1 GCA_018825725.1 Candidatus Omnitrophota bacterium | reverse complement strand
GTTCTAGATTAAAAAGATTGCCAAATCTTAGAGGAGAAGAAAAAACTGCAAGATTTCTTTTGCATTTCTTAGGAAATAGAGCCTTAAGTTTTTTAACAAGTGTCTTGTATTTTCAATGGATAACAGATATGGAAACAGGATATAAACTTTTTCCAAAAGAAGCAGTTGAGAAAATTAACCTAAAAGCAAAGGGTTTTGAGCTTGAACCGGAAATAACGTCTAAATTATTAAAAAATGGATATAAAATTTCAGAAGTTAAAATTAGTACTAACCCACGTGGCTATGATGAAGGAAAAAAATTAAATACAATTAGAGATGGGACAAAAGCTCTTTGGACACTTTTAAAATATAGAATTACAAACTAACAAATTTAATGTCTGCAATCGTTAGAAAAATTAGTGACAAAACTTTTACGTATGTATTATTAATATTATTAATAGGCTTATTTTTTTCAATTCCACTTTTATCAAATAATTTTTACGTTACTCATGATGGTCAAGCACAGGTTGTGAGAATCGCAGCATATTATCAAGCAATTATAGACGGGCAAATTCCTCCTCGTTGGGCAGGAAATCTAAATTATCAACATGGTCTTCCAACTTTAAGTTTCTTTTTTCCTTTGGAAGGGTACTTAGGAACAGTTTTTCATTTGATTGGTTTTAGTTTTCAAGACTCGTATAAGATACTAATGATTGGTAGTTTTTTATTTTCCCCTGTTTTTTTCTTTTTCTTCCTAAATAAACTTTTTAAAAAAGAAGTTGCCTTTGTAGGGGCAATTTTATATGGTCTTGCTCCTTACCATTTCCTAGATGTTTATGTCAGAGGACAGCTTGCAGAAATGCTTGCACTAATGTTTGCCCCTTTACTGTTTTTAATAATAGAAAAAAATCTTAAAAAATATCTTATTAAAAGCTACTAAAATGACTGAAGAATTCAAATTAAAGATAGGTGAAAAAGAGTTAATAGTTAATATAAAAAATTTAGCCGAACAAAGTAACGGCTCTTGTCTTTTTCGTTCCGGAGATACTTTAGTTTTAGCCACCGCTGTCATCGCCTCATCTGAAAGAGATGGAATAGATTATTTTCCTTTAATGGTTGGCTACGAAGAAAGATATTATGCGGCCGGAAAGATTTTAGGGTCAAGATATGTCCGGAGAGAAAGCCGACCGTCAGACGAAGCAGTGCTGACTGCCAGATTAATTGACCGGGCAATCAGGCCTCTCTTTAATCAGAATAGTAGAAGAGACGTACAATTAGTTATAACTTGTTTATCTTGGGATAGAGAAAATGACCCTGACATCATCGGTCTTTTGTCAGCTTCTTTATCACTTTTAATATCTGATATTCCTTGGGCCGGACCAGTGGCCGGATTAAGAATTGGGCGGAAAGATGGACAGTTTATCCTTAATCCGACTTATGTCGAAAGAATTGAAAGCGATTTAGATTTAACTATTTCCGCTACCGAAGAAAATGGAGAAATCCTGATTAATATGATTGAAAGCGAATCTAAAGAAGTAGAAGAGAAAATAATTCTTGAAGCTGTGGAATGGGCTAAGCCATATTTGAAACAATTAATTGATTTTCAGAAAAAAATAGCCAAAGAAATCGGCAAAGAAAAAATTATACTTACTCCGCCTGATAGCAAACCGGAATTGGATCAAGAAGCCAGAAAATTGGTTCTGGCTAAATTAGAGAAAGCTATTTTCGTAGAAAACAAACAAGAAAAATCAAAAAACTCAAACAATCTTTTTGAAGAGGTTCTAGAATTATTGAAACAAAAAGACCCGGATAATTTTAAGAGCAAAATCGGATTATTAAAACAATTCATTGAAGAAGAAACTGTTTCTTTAATGAGAGAGAAAATCTTAAAGAAAGAACAAAGACTTGATGGTCGTAAGATTGATGAATTAAGAGAAGTCAGCGTTGAGACTGGAATATTGCCGAGAACTCATGGTTCCGGACTTTTTTGCCGAGGTCTGACTAAAACCCTTTCTATCTTAACTCTCGGAGCTCCTGATGATGTTAAATTATTAGCTGGAATGGAATTTATCGGTGAAAAAAGATTTATGCACCATTACAACTTCCCGCCTTATTCAACCGGTGAGGTATCTCCGATGAGAGGACCTGGCAGGAGAGAAATCGGTCATGGAATGTTAGCGGAGAAAGCTTTAACCGCAGTCATGCCGAATCCGGAAGAATTTCCTTACACAATCAGAGTTGTTTCTGAAGTTTTATCTTCTAACGGTTCTAGTTCTATGGCTTCAACCTGCAGTTCAACAATCGCCCTGATGGATGCCGGTGTTCCTATCAGCGCTCCGGTAGCGGGTATTGCCATGGGGTTGATTAAAGATAATGACGATTACAAAATTTTAACTGATATTCAGGGACCAGAAGATCATTGTGGCGATATGGATTTAAAAGTAGCCGGAACTAATAAAGGTATCACAGCTCTTCAGATGGATTTAAAAATAACCGGTATCACGACAAAAATACTTTCGGAAGGATTAGAGCAAGCTAAAAAAGCAAGGATTAAAATATTAGATAAAATCACCCAAATAATTCCTCAACCACGAGCTCAGTTATCACAATTTGCTCCTCGAATTATTACTATCCAAATCAATCCTGAAAAAATCGGAGATGTTATCGGTAAGGGAGGAAAAGTTATTAATGAAATTATTAAAGAATGCGGAGTTCTAATTGATATTGAAGAATCCGGAACTGTTTTTATAACCGCTGAAACTCAAGAAGGAGCTCAGAAAGCGGTTGATTGGATTAAAAACCTTACTCGGGAAATAATGGTAGGAGAAGTTTTTGACGGAAAGGTGGTCAAAATCTTAGACTTTGGAGCTTTTGTAGAAATATTACCGGGGCAAGAAGGAATGATTCATATTTCTAAGTTATCTTCTCAAAGAGTAGAAAAAGTAACCGATGTAGTTAATGTTGGCGATAAGGTTAGAGTTAAAGTTATTGCCATTGACGACCAAAGTAGAATAAATCTTTGTTTAGAAGAATTGATTAAAAATTAGTTATTTATGATTGAAGAAAAAATAACAAAAAAAAATGAGGAGTTAACTCATTTTAGAAGAGAAGATATTAAAACGATGCGAAAAGACATCGCTGTTGCCAGAGAAAAAGAAGCTCGAATAGAAAGAGAAAAAATAGCTCGATCTAATCACCAGCAGCCATTAAAGCAAGAAGTCAAAGATGTTAGCGTAAAACCGCCAGATAAACTGCCAATAAAACAATCAACTGACCAGAAATTGCCTCAAGTTTCAAAAAAAATACGCTCTTCAAAAAAGATTTTAGTTCGAGTATTGATTGTTCTTATTTGTCTTTCTTGTATTACCTTAATCTTTCTATTAATAAAACTTCCTTGGGACAAAATAGAAGAAAACCAAACTGAAGTAATAGAAAAAGAAATACCAATAGAATTTATTACCCCAGCTTCTTTAGTTACAGTTCAAAGCACTATTATTTCTGAAATTAACGAAAAACAGGAAACAGTAAATATTTTAGAACAAACACTTAATCAGGAAGTTAATCAGAATAGTTTGAACCAGATTGTCTTAAAATATGTTCCGGAAAACCGAGTTCTTTCCTTAGAAGAAATTCCTTTAATTACTGTCTTCGGAACTGAATTATTGCCGGATATTTATCCTAAATTAGAAAAAGACCATACCTTGGTTCTTTACTCTCAAAGCCAGGGATTAAGAGCGGTTTTTATTGGTAAGGTCAAAGAAGACCAAGACTTAATTGCTCTCTTTGAGGATTGGGAAGCAGAAATAATAAAAAATGGAATTGTAATTAATCAAGAAAATATGCAACCATTAACTCCATATTTCAGATATTATTTTTATAAAGATATTAGACTGCGCTATTTAACT
>JAHKBC010000238.1 GCA_018825725.1 Candidatus Omnitrophota bacterium | reverse complement strand
GGATGTTTACGTGGCAATTGTCGGCGCAGGACCTGCTGGCATGGTTTGTGGTTATTATTTAGCCAAAGCAGGGAAGCATGTAGTCCTTTTTGAAAGGAAGCTTTCTGTTGGAGGAGGAATGTGGGGTGGTGGCATAATGTTTAATGAAATTGTGGTACAAGAAAAGGCCAAAAGGCTGTTAGATGAGTTTGGTATTAAAACGAAGTGCTATGAGAAAGGTTATTATCTAGCGGATTCCATCGAGTCAGTATCAACCATTTGCTCTAAAGCGGTAAAAGCAGGGCTTAACATTTTTAATCTAATAAGTGCCGAAGATGTAATGGTGCGCAATAAAAAGGTAACAGGGCTGGTATTGAATTGGACGGCAGTTGAAATAGCCAATCTGCACGTAGATCCTATTTCTATGCGTGCTAAATTTGTTGTGGATTCTACGGGACATCCGGCTGAGATAGCGCGTATTGTTGAAAGAAAATCCGGTATTAGACTTAAGACAAAAACCGGGAAAACTATGGGCGAACAATCTATGTGGGCAGATGTAGGAGAAGATACGATTGTAAAGAATTCAAAAGAGATATGTTCTGGTTTATATGCCTGCGGCATGTGCGCAAATGCGGTATTCGGCGGTCCGCGCATGGGACCGGTATTTGGCGGAATGCTTCTCGCAGGCGAAAAAGTAGCCAAAGATTTGATTAAAAAGCTTTGAGACATAAATGGGCGCCGATTCGTGCCATAGGGGTTCACCTGTTTACAGAGAGGGCTTCCCCTTGTCGAATATTACTGCCCGTCCTTATAGGGGGATACCTCTTGCAGTTGAACCTTACCATGATATAATACAGAAAAATATGGCATAATAAGTGGTCTAGGAATACGTAATTATTTCTAGAGGTAACATTAGATGGTCGGGCCGCCATTCTGTCGATAGACAAGGGGCGGTTTTTCTATCTGTAACAATTTGCGGGCTAATAAAATAGGCATTTTTATTCTTATGTTACTGCCCGCGATGACGTTAAAAAAAAGTATTGGGCCCTGAGAACGGTGGATGACCATTTGGGCAAACCGTTTGATTTCGATGAGTTTCTGGCCGGCAAAGTTTTTTATTTAAGAAGGGTATATGTTAAAAAATCTGCTTAAACAAAGTTTCATGTTTGCTATAGGAGCATTAATTATCTGTTCCTGTTTAGCATATTTTTTCCTTTTTACGACACCAGGCGGTTGTTTTGTGATGAAAAGGGTGATTTCGGGATTCGCTAAATCCAATAGCGTGGAATTCCGGAAAGCCCGCGGCAGTATTGTGCGGAAAATGGCATTGGAGGATATCCAGATCAATAGATTGTGTGGATTTCCCAAAGGCAGTGAGGTGATAATTAAGCAGGCTGATATTTGGCTTACAAAGCTTTCTAGGGAAGGCTTGCATATTGCGATTCAAGACGGCTCTCTATTTTTACCACAGGATAATCGTATTAATTTTTCAGGAAATATGGAAGGTAGCATTATTGATTTGTCTATCCACTCTGATCTTGTGAATGTCCAACGGCTATCACAGCTATTACCGGGTATTGTAATGCCGCAGACCGTTTCCGGATCTCTTTCAGATGTAGTGATAGCGGCTAAAGGGCCTTTAGGCGGACCGACAATATACGGGACATGTATTGCAGACAATGTCATTTATGAGGAATATATTATTAAGAAAGTGTTATGCAAAGTAACAGCTACCCCGGAATTAGAGAAGGGAAAATCATTCGTAAAAGTATTAGTCATTCTTGATGACATGGAAATAGGCCTGCGAGGAATTCCGGATAGCCAAGTGAAGATTCAGAAGGCAGAGATTGAGCTTAATACGCAGAGCATAGGTGCGATGAAAATAAAGGTTAGCAATGGGCGCGTATCATTGCCGGGTTCAGATCTGATTCTTTTCTACGGAGACTATGGAGGCGGGTCATTAAATTTTAATATTTATTCAAAAAATTTAGCCATTGACAGCTTAGCGTTTCTCCTTCCGCATGAAAAATCTTTAGCCTTTGTGAAAGGCAACCTGCAAGATGTTGACTCTTTTTGCGGCGGAACCATTCAAAATCTCACTATTAAAGGAACGGCTATTGTAGGGAAAATCGATTATAAATCGTTTTCATTAAGTGGAACTCCTTTAGTATACAATATATTATTGAACAATAAAACAGTGCCCGCTCAAGTCAATGGGACTGTTCTTGTAAAGAGGGGTCAAGTATCCGGACCAGGTAGCGTATCTGTTCAGCCCGAAGAAAGTAAACTGTTATTTTCAGGTGATTATAGCAAGCCGAGTTTTGATATTAAAGGGAACTCAACCGTAGAGAAAACTAAGATTCAAATCGTTCTTAAGGGGACATCCGATAAGCCGG
>JAHKBC010000363.1 GCA_018825725.1 Candidatus Omnitrophota bacterium | reverse complement strand
CTGGCATCCTGCGCTTTATTAAGGGCCTGGCCGATATCCTCGTACTTTCTATAGAAGAAATTGAAATTCTTCTCTATCTTCTTAAGCGCCTCCTGGAGCTTCTTAGCGCTTCCTATGATGTCGAGGTTTCGTATCCCCATCATCACGACCTGAAGGAAGGCGTAGAACGTGTTCGGACTGACAGGCACGACATTATTGCTGCGGGCATATTCGTATATGGAGCAGGGCTGACCAAGGAAATTTCTCTCAGCGATGGTCTCGTAGTATATGGATTCGGAGGGGATAAACATCAGGGCGAAATCCGATGTCCCCTTCTCCGGTTTTATGTACTTTAACTTGATCGAATTTATCTGAATTTTCAAACCATCTTCATAAAGTTTCCAGCTGCGCTTCTTCTCATCACCGTCCTGTGCGTTCAGGTATTTCTCATAGATCTCTCTGGGGAATTTAGCGTCGATAGGGATTACCGTGTCTTTGTAAATAATGGCGGCATCCACCCTTTCGCTGCCTTCGATGGAATACTGTCTCTGCCAGAGGCCTTTCGGCAGGATGCGGTCAAGCATCTCCTCAAGTATCTCTTCTCCGTAGCTGCCCCTTAACTTCGGTGTCTGCAAAAGGTATTTGAGCGAATTGCCGAGGTCCTGCGCCTCCTTCTGCTGCTGCATTATCCTTTCAACGGTGGAACCCATATCCTTTATGGTCTCGAGGGTCTTAACGGCGTGGTCGGAGATAACGTTTTTTGACATCTCAACCTCGCGGCGCGTGTTTTCCATTGTCTTGTGTATGATGTCCTGGAAACTGATAAATCGCTCGTTTAACGCCGAACTGATCTTCTTGTCCATGTCATCATTCTTCGTCCAAAGATGCTGGAAGACCATGAAGGCCGCTATGGCTAAAAGCAGTACGATAATAAGTATTTCCATGATTGTTAATCCTCCTGTCAGTATATGGCGATGCCCGCGTATCCGACCACAGCGGAAAAATCTCCGGTCGTATCGCCGCTGGTCTGATATTTAATAAGCTTCGCGTTTTTTGCCCCGAGCGCTACGGATGCCGCCATCATTACGCAGATCGGGGAATACCCGCACACGCTGACATTGTGTTTTATAACCCGGCTGAAAAAACCTTCCATATCCAAGTCGAGGATCTTTTCAATGACCATTTCATCCTTTTCTGCGGCCGTCTCTTGGGGTTCGTAATGCGTAAAGTCGCTCGACGCTATTATGGTCACCCTCTTTTTGGAATCTTTCACGGCATGAGCGATATCCTTGCCGGCCTGAGTGTATTCGGAAAGATCTCCCTGAGAAATTGTTATGGGTATAAATTTAAAATCGCGATTTAAAAACTGCAGAAACGGCAGCTGGACCTCGATCGAATGTTCGGGATCGTGGCTTAACGTATCCTCTTCAATGACGTCAGATCTTAGGATCGATTCCGCGAGATCTCTATCGATACCCACGGTTCCTAACGGGGTTACCCATTCCCTCGACATATCAAGGCCGAAACGTCTTCCCCTGCCCGAATGGTTGGTTCCTAGGATTATGTAGGAATCCCTGGGTTTGATCGCGGACAGCAGCGCTCCGGCGACACCGCCCGAGCACATATATCCGGCATGAGGAGACACACAACCGATTGCGTCTATTTTTTTCTGACCGGCGCCGGCAACATATTTGCCGATTTCCTTTTCCAGGGAAGCTTTATCTCCGGGATAAAACCGTCCTGCTACGACAGGCTGGCGCTGCATATTATTTTCCCTCTTTAGCCGGCAGAATAGTTAGCGAAACAGACCGATCCGGCGAAAGGTACTTTTTCGCCGTAACTTTAATATCATCCCGTGTTATCATGTTCACGAATCTAGCGTAACCCTCAAAATCATCGTATCCGAGAGAGTACAGTTCGTCAAGGGCCATTCTTAATGCCTTTGCCCCGTTTGTCTGCATGGATATAACATGGCGTCCTATAAACGACTTCTTGGCTTGCTCCAATTCAAGATCGGTAACCCCGCCCTTAAGAAGCCTGATTATCTCATTCACAAGCATATCTCCGGCCTTATCAACATTACGTTCGTCGGAAGCAACATAGAAAAAGCTGTAACCGGGATCCACGCCGGTTACGGATTGGCCGCCCTGAGAATAAGAGAGCCCTCCCTTTCCCCTTATGGACGTAAACAGCCTCGCTCCATGTCCTGTCATTATGGAGAAGATCAGTTCCAACGCGTATTTATCGTTGTTCTTTACAGTAACGCCGTTAAAACCTATTAGGAAAAGCGCCTCCCTCTTAGGCATGTACGAGACTTTGCTGATCTTGTCAGAAAGAGGGATCTCCTCTGGAGTGTTTATCCGGAAGGGGTTTTGGCGGATATTGCCTAACGAATCTTCCAATAAATTAATGACATCCTGTGAATTGAAGCCGCCCACGACTGATATGACCATGTTTTTAGGGTTTAAAAGATGCGCGTAGAATTTTACCAGATCATCACGCGTGACCCGGCGCACAGACTCTTTGCGGCCTATGATCCGATTGGCATAAGGATGCCCGCCGAATATGGCGCGCCTTAGCTTATGAATTCCTGTGGCGAATAAGTCATCGTCCTCGATGGTTATGGCGGCTATTACCCTGTCCTTTACCTTTGCCAGCTCATCGTCCGGGAAGGTGGCGTTCATGATGACATCACATACCAGCAATAAAACCTTATTTAGATCCGCTGACAGGCATTCAGCCGATACGCCGAATGAGTTCATGCCGCTGTAAGAACCGATATCGGCTCCTAATTTCTCCATAGCGGGTTTAATTTCGGCTTCTGACCGCGTCTTGGTGCCCTTCAAGAGCATCTCGCTCGTCAGATTCGAGATCCCGTTCATTCCATCCGGCTCTGCCCGAAGCCCGCCGAGAAACGCCACGGACACCGAAACAATCGGAAGGTTAGAGTCCTCTTTAAGGACCACCCTTATCCCGTTGGGCAGGGTATGCATATGTGACGAGCGCGGCGCGGGAGTTTTTTCCATATTTACATTTGACTCAACCGAAGAGACCTTGTAATCTTTCGGCAATAGATAGACCGTAGAGGAATTGGTTTCTTTTAGATATTCGCGCGCGGCCTTTATGAGAGATTCCCGGGTTACGCCCTTTATGCCCTCAACATACCTTTCGGAAAAATCGGGGTCTCCGGCGAACATCTGCCCCTCGGCGGTCTGGGCCGCGCGGGATTGCACTGTTTCCAGGCCCCGGAGGTATTCGGCTACGGCGTTTGCCTTTACCTTATCAAACTCCTCGTCGGATATGCCGTCATTTTTTATATTTTCGATCATTTCTTTTACGGAAGAAACCGCCTGTTCTATTTTTTCGGGATCCCCCGCGCCTGAAATGATAAAAAGGCCGGGATCCTTCGGTGTGTAATTATAACACGTCACGGATTGGAGAAGCTTCTTTTTTTTAACGACATCGCTGTTTAAGCGGGATCCGTCTCCCTGCCCGAGTACGGATGCCAGTATGTCTAACGGGAAAAGGTCGCTGCTTAATAGGCCGGTGGAATGGTATCCGATAGCGAAATAGGCGATATTTACATTTTCGCGCACGGTTTGCGTCCGGGGGCTTATCTGCTCCGGTTCCACCTCCTGCGAATCGGGCGGCGGCAATTTTCTAGAGTATTGGCTGAAAGATGTCGTGACCGCCTTTATGGCATCATCCGGGTAGATGTCACCGGCTACAGCTACCACAATGTTATTTGGCGCGT
>JAHKBC010000237.1 GCA_018825725.1 Candidatus Omnitrophota bacterium | reverse complement strand
TGTAATTCCAAGATTTCCATAATAGAGGAATCTAGGGGAGCGCTTAAGAAGGCCTCTGCGGTTGAACTAACCGACGAAAGCTCTCCTTTAGTAAAGCTGGTGAATGTTATTTTAGTGGATGCTGTAAATCTTAAGGCCAGCGATATCCATATTGAGCCGCGCGAGAATTTCGTGGGGGTAAGATACAGGATAGACGGGGATTTAAGGAATATTATTAATGTCCCTAGTAAATTACACCAGTCTCTGGTAGCCAGAATCAAGGTTATGGCTTCTCTTGATATTACCGAAAGCAGGAAACCCCAGGACGGTAGAATCAGCATGCAGGTAGAGGAGCGTGTGGTAGACCTGCGCATTTCGATTGTTCCTACTTATTACGGAGAGAAAGTAGTCCTGCGGCTTTTAGATACTAAGGAAGCCAAAACAGAGCTGGATAAAATCGGCCTGGAGCAGGAAGAGCTTGGCATATTTAAAGATATTATTCAGCGCCCGCAGGGGATGGTTCTGGTTACCGGGCCAACAGGCTCGGGAAAGACCTCTACTCTTTATGCCGCATTAAACTTTATAAAGGATGAAACCAAGAACATAGTTACTATTGAGGACCCTGTGGAATATGTAGTTGATGGTATTAATCAGATTCAGGTTAACCCCCTGGTGGATGTTACTTTTGCCAATGCCTTGCGCAGTATACTTCGCCAAGACCCCAATGTTATGCTTGTCGGCGAGATTAGGGATAATGAAACTGCCGAGATTGCTTTTAGGGCATCATTGACAGGGCACGAGGTGTTTTCTACCTTGCATACCAATACAGCGGTGGGGACGATTACGCGTCTATATGATATGGGGTTGGAGCCGTATTTAATAGCCTCTTCGGTTATTCTGATAGTTGCCCAGAGGTTGATAAGAGTGAATTGCCCTGACTGTAAGAAAGAATACGCTCCTGATGACAGCTTACTTATGAAATTCCAGGAATATATTAGTTTCCACGGCATAAAGAAATTTTACAAAGGAGTGGGTTGCCAGAAGTGTAATTTTACCGGTTACCGCGGCAGAACCGCTATTTTTGAACTGTTAATCATTAATGAAAATTTGAAGTCTCTTATTTCTCACCGCGCTGATGAGGTTGAGCTGCTTGAGGTTGCGCGTAAAAACGGCTTTAAATTATTGGTTGAATCAGGGATTAAAAAAGTAGCTAAAGGTATAACCAGCCTGGATGAAATATTAAGAATTGCTGATTTTAGCGAGCAAAATGTGCCGGTAGAGAGGCATTCGACTGGAAGGCAGAAACCTAAAATAATTGTTGCTGATGATGAGGATGATATTCGTAATATTCTGGCTAAATCATTTACCAAAGACGGCTTTGATGTTGTGCAGGCCAAAGACGGCATAGAAACACTGGAATTAATTTTCAAAGAGAAGCCGGATTTAATTATTTTAGATATTTCTATGCCGAATATGGACGGTTTTGAAGTGGTTAGGTCTCTTCGCTCGAAGCTAGAGACTTCTGTAATACCGATTATAATGCTTACCGCGCACACGGACCTGTCCAGCGAGATACGGGGGTTGCAGATAGGGGCTGATGATTATATCACCAAGCCCTGTGATTACGGTAAATTACTAGCCAGGGTTAATATGCTATTAAGAAGAAGTTGGTATCATATGAGCGATCGTCACAAACATGATAAACGGGGGGCTTAGATGCTGATTTCTTTTATCTTTCTTTTAGGGACAGTGATAGGTAGTTTTCTAAATGTATGTATCTATCGTATGCCGCTATCTCAATCCGTAGTTAAACCCCGTTCTTATTGTCCGCACTGCAAGAAAAGAATTGCCTGGTATGATAATATCCCTTTTTTGAGTTTTATCTTTTTAGGCGGCAGGTGCCGATTTTGCAAAAATCAGATATCCCTGCGTTATTTTATCGTAGAATTAATTACTGCCAGCGCTTTTGTTTTGCTTTACTGGCGCTATGGGTTAAGTTTTAACTTTTTTTATTATTCAATCTTTTTATGCGGTTTAATCATAGCTACCTTTGTGGATATACAACACCGCATTATTCCTGACGAGATATCTATAGGAGGCGTTATTGTTGGGTTGATTTTGAATATCGTTAGAGTTTTTGTGCTACGAGCCTCGAACTACGGGTTTCAAACTATTCTTGATTCTCTTTTGGGCATTATTGTTGGCGGGGGTATAATATTCTTAAGCGGTTATCTCTTTGACCTGGTTTATTTCAAGCTTCTTAAGAAGCCGGCTATAGACGGGGAGACCGCGTCTATGGGTGGAGGAGATGTAAAACTTCTGGCCATGATAGGGGCTTTTTTGGGTTGGCAGAACGCGCTTTTGACATTTTTTATTGCTCCTTTCTTCGGAGTTGTCATCGGAATATTTAACCTCATATTCAAGAAGGAGCATACTATTGCCTACGGACCATTTTTATGCCTGGGCGCGATTGTTTCCTGGTATTGGGCGGATAAAATATTGAGTTTTTTGTTATTGCGTTATTAATAGGTTAAAAAATCTTGAAAAATTTACGTATTCGTGTTATCTTAATTCTTTATTAATATCTGCTTCGAGATTTCATTATGTCTTTATTCAATTTTACGGATAGCAATTTCAAAAAAGAGGTTCTGGAGTCGGATTTACCGGTAGTGGTTGATTTTTGGGCCCTCTGGTGCATGCCATGCAAGATGATTGCGCCTGCCCTTGAAGAGCTCGCCAAAGAGTTTCAGCATAAGGTTAAGGTAGGAAAATTAGATATAGACGCCAATCCTAGGGTTCCCGGCCAATTCGGGGTGATGTCAATACCGACACTTATGTTTTTTTATAAAGGTAAAGTGCTCAGCCAGGCGGTAGGGGCATTGAGTAAGGCAGAATTGAGAAAAAAAATTATCGAAAGTTTTGATCTTAAATAAGGCTATGGATATAATTTTCAAGATTCGTCAGAAAGCAAGCCAGAAAAAAAAGACTATTCTCCTGCCAGAGTATAACGATAATAGGGTAATAGAGGCTTCAAACATTATCTCTAGCCAGGGAATTGCTAAGGGCATATTATTGTCTCCCGATAAGGTGGATAAGAATGATAGGGATAGATATATTCAGCAGTATTATGATTTACGTAGATCTAAAGGCGTAGAATTGGAGCAGGTAAAAAAGATGTTTGATGACCCTCTTTTTAGCGCGGCCATGATGGTCAGGGAGGGTAAGGCCGATGGTTTTGTCGCCGGAGCAAATCACACTACAGCGGATACTGCCCGGGCCGCTATCCATTGCCTGGGTTTGGATGAACGTTATACAATAGCCACCAGTTGTTTTATTATGAGTATTCCCGATTGCCCTTTTGGCAGCAATGGTAATTTTATTTATGCTGATTGCGGAGTAATACCTGAACCTAACGCCAGGCAGCTTGCCTGCATAGCTATACTTAGCGCTGAATTAGGGGGCAAGGTTCTAGATTTTACTCCCCGTGTTGCCTTGTTGAGCTATTCCACTAAGGGCTCGGCTAAAGGTAAGGGTATCGATAAAATAGCAGAAGCGCTTAAGATAATTAAAGAGATGGTTCCTGAACTATTAGTTGACGGAGAAATGCAGGTTGACGCTGCCATAATCCCGCAGGTCGGTAAAATAAAATGTCCTCAAAGTTCTGTTGCCGGTCAGGCCAATGTTTTAGTATTCCCCGATTTAGAGGCAGGAAATATCGGATATAAACTTACCGAACGCTTAGCCAAGGGCAGGGCTTTGGGCCCTTTACTCCTGGGCCTTAAAAAACCTTCAAGCGATTTGTCCCGCGGCTGTTCTATTGACGATGTGGTAGAAGCTTTTATTAAAGTGGCGACATCTCAGAACTCGGTCGGCGAGGTTATTAATATTGGTTCAAACTTTGAGATATCAATAGGAGATATTGCAAAAAAAGTAATA
>JAHKBC010000022.1 GCA_018825725.1 Candidatus Omnitrophota bacterium | reverse complement strand
TTTGCCTTTGATATTCATTGGGTTTAAAGTTGCCTGAATTCCTCAACATGTTTGGCTTTGGAGATAGCTACATCAAGAGTGATTTCGCCTTTTTGATAGAGCTCTTTAAGGCATTTGTCCATTGTTTTCATTCCATATTGGCTTCCGGTTTGCATGAGGGTGGGAATCTGCTCTATTTCCTGCTCGCGGATAAGATTACGTATTCCGGGAGTCCCTATCATTATTTCAGTAGCCAGGATTCTACCCCTTCCTGAAGCATGTGGAAGCAATAACTGCGATACTACTCCTTGAAGGCAATCTGAAAGCTGTAATTTAACTTGTTCCTGTTGGTGCGGAGGAAAGACATCGATAATTCTCTCGATGGTTTGCGGCGCATCCGGGGTATGCAGGGTAGCTAAAACTAAATGCCCGGTTTCAGCGGCAGTTAGAGTTGTGGAGATGGTTTCTAAGTCACGCATTTCACCTACTACCAGTACATCAGGGTCCTGGCGCAGGGCATGTCGTAAGGCTGAAGCAAACGAACGCGTATCCGAATAGACTTCTCTCTGTTTAATCACGCATTTTTTATTGCAATGTACAAATTCTATCGGATCCTCAATACAGATGATCAGGGATTCTCTTTCTTCATTCAAAAGGTTAATCATGGATGCCATAGTGGTTGTTTTGCCTACGCCTGTAGGCCCGGTAACCAGAACTAAACCATTAGGTTTACGCGCTAAATCTACAGCTATAGATGGTAAACCTAATTCTTCGATGCGCGGTATCTCCAAGGGTACCCTACGAAAAGCTGCCTCTACGCATCCTTTTTGTTGATGGACATTTACTCTGAACCTGTCCATATCCGGCAGGGCTATTGAGAAATCCAGTTCCAGTTCTTTCTCAAAGACTTCTTTTTGGGTATCGGTGAGAATACTGTAAATCATCTTCTTTAAGAGATCCCGGTTAAGCTCTCCTAGGTTCTGTCTGTGCATAACTCCGTCAATACGAAGTATCGGAGGCTCCTTATCGGTTAAGTGCAGGTCTGAAGCTTTTTTTTCGATGCAGGACATCAATAAGTCGCGTATTTCCATGTTCTACCTCCTAAAGATTACAGGTATTTTTTAGGATCAGTTATATAACCTGTTATGGCCGAAGCGCTAACCGTAGCCGGAGACGCCAAATATATAAAAGCATTGGGGTTTCCCATCCTGCCTTTAAAGTTCCTATTGGCTGAAGAAATTACTATTTCTTGGTCCGCCGGTATTCCGTTATGCGTACCCACGCAGGGTCCGCAACCCGGAGCTACGATTACGGCTCCGGATTTTATAAATATATCTATTATACCTAATTTTAGCGCTTTTAACAAGACGCTGCGTGAAGATGGCGCTATAATTAATTTTACTCCCTTGGCTACTTTGCGTCCTTTTAAAATCATGGCTGCGATTTTTAAATCTTCAAGCCTTCCGTTAGTGCATGTTCCCAGGAAGGCCTGGTTTATTCTTATATTTTTTAATTCCCGGGCTGTTTTTACGGTATCTACGCTATGAGGAATGCTGACTTGCGGGACAAGCCCATTAATATTAAATTCCAAAACTTTTTCGTAGCGGGCATCTTTATCCGGAATTACAAGGTTGATATGTTTAATGTAGCCGGCTTCTTTTTTAAACCAGGAGATGGTTTTTTTATCCTGAGGCATAAAGCCAACCTTTGCTCCCATCTCGACAACCATATTGCATATAGTCATTCTTGCGTCAATACTCAGTTTGTCTATAACAGGGCCAAAGAATTCAACGGCTTTGTAAGTGGCGCCGTTAGCCCCGATTGAGCCAATAATATGGATAATGAGGTCTTTGGCAAAGACGCCTTTAGGCAGTTTGCCTTTAATTATGATTTTAATAGTTTCCGGTACCTTAAACCAGTTTTTACCCGTAGCCAGAGCTACAGCTAGGTCGGTTGATCCTACGCCGGTAGAAAAAACCCCTAAGGCTCCGTAGGTACAGGTGTGTGAATCCGCTCCTAAAACCAGGTCTCCCGGTAAAACTTTACCGGATTCGGGAATTACCTGGTGGCATACCCCGCATCCAATATCATAAAGCAGGCAATTCATTTCTTCGGCGAAAAGGCGCATCTTTTTATGCACCTTGGATACGCCTTCATTAGGAGAGGGAGCGCTATGGTCAATGACCATGCAAAATTGAGTTTTTAATTTAAGTGTTGCAAATTCTTTAATCCGGTCAATTATAATAGAGGATGTTCCGTCTTGGCCAAAGGCAAAATCAACTTTGCATATAGCCAAGTCGCCTGCTCTTAATATTCTGCCAGCATGTTTACTTAGTATTTTCTCGGCTATAGTTTGTCTCATATTCAAACTATATATTGGTAAGCCAGTTTTCGATGCGATTTATCCCCTCTTCTATATCTTTACTGCTTGTAGCAAAGCTCATACGGATATAGTCATCCCTGCCAAAGGATTCCCCGGGTATTACTGCAACCAGCGTTTCATCTAATAGACGGGAGGAAAAAGTGCCGGAATCCATCTTGGATTTGGAGATATCGCAGAATATGTAAAAAGC
>JAHKBC010000236.1 GCA_018825725.1 Candidatus Omnitrophota bacterium | reverse complement strand
TTGGCAAAGATTTTTTGCAGCCGAAGATCAGGAAACGGTAAAAGCCCGAACTGCCTGCCCATTAGTTAAAATTGGCAACAATTACAGTTTTATCCATAAATCATTTTTATATACGGCATACATTAGAGTAGTTATGGCTATTCTTTTATTTCCATTTTGAAAAGGGCGATTTTTTATCATTAAATAGAAAAGCATAGCTGCTTTTTTGTAAAAAGAAGGATATAAGTCCTTCCCTCCAAATGTTTGCAGGGGAACAGCCAAACAGCTTTCTAAAATATTAGGAAAACGTGTGCCGAATTCAGGAATGGGTTCATCATATTCAAGTTTTTCTTGCGCTATCTTAAAGGCAATATGTTCTACTTGAAAAACTGTAATTGGAGTGTTCATTCGGAGCCTAATTTTTTTAAAGTTTCACCATATTCACGGATTGTTCGAACAACTACCTTATCGATGGCCTCTTTTTCTTTATCAGCAAGTGGCGTTCCTTTTATGCTTATTATTAGGTTTTTTATTGCTTTGTCTGAAATAGCAAAACTGCGTCCAACTCTAATAGCTTCGATTTGCCCCTTTTTCACTTTTTTATAAACAGCTGTCCTGCTAATTCCCAATATTTCTGCAACTTCAGCAATTGAGAAAAAAGATTTTTCCTTCACTGTGCCCTCAAAATTTCATCATGTTAACCAAGACAATTTGGTTAGCAATTGTTAAGTGAATGCATAACTTCAATAGAATTGAAGAGTTATAAGCAACTGTTAACTTTAACGATGTGGTTATCAATTGTTAACTTACAATACAAGTGTACCATATTTAACCTAAAGGTCAAGTTTTTTTAATATTGACGATTTTTTTCTATATAACATAAATATCGACTACTGGGTTGGGCTTCATTTGCGCCTGCCTCGCCATGCTTTGTGGCGGGTGCTCCCACCAGCCTGTCCCGCCATGGCGGGGTCAGGTGAAGTGCGTTGTTAGGAGTCTTTTGGATTAATCTTTTTATACCAACTGCATTCCCAGCAATACTCAAAATCTCTTTTTATTCTTGGACATCTTGGTTCAGCAGTACTAGCTATCAGCCAACATTCTCTCCCCGAATTATATTTAAATGCCGCACATTTTGATTTGATTTCATTTGGGCAATCCCAAAATTCCCAACAATTTTGGGATTCTTTTTCATTATTCATTTTTTTCCTCCGTATAACATTTGAGCCACCGCCTCCCGCCTTCTTCGGGATAAATACTGGCGGGGTAAACTCAGGCAGCTTGTCCCGCCGTATTTTGGCGGAAGGGGGCCGGCCCGGATTTTTCGGGGCGGGTTCCAACCCTGTGGAATTCGCAGAATTCCCAGGATTTTTGTCCCGCTATTGCGGGATTGCCTGAAGTGAATTGATAATATAAAGACCCCCTTCGTGTAAAATAGACATGCTGTTGAGCATGGGCTCAACGCATAATTTTAATCGTGCTGAACCGTAACGCGGGACGCACATACAGCAAAGGAGGCCTTTATGCGTTTTTATAAGCCACACAGTAAATTTTACTGCGGGATTGATGTTCATTCAAGGATTATTTACATATGTATTATCGGTGAAGATAAAAAAGTGCTTGTCCATCGTAAGCTCAAAAACCTGGAAACTGATAAGTTATTGGCAATACTTAAGCCTTATAGGAATAATATTGTTATTGCCTGCGAAAGCACCTTTGCCTGGTATTGGCTGTCTGATTTTTGCGCGGAGCATGGATTTGAATTTATTCTTGGACATCCCTATTACATGAAAGCAATCAGCGGCGCAAAAGTTAAAAATGATAAGATTGATTCTGAAAAAATAGCTAGGCTGGCTCAGTCTGGGATGTTTCCGTTGGCATACGCGTGTTCTAAAGAAAAACGCTCCTTACGGGATCTTTTACGTCGCAGGTTATATTTTGTCGAAATAAGAGCTAAACTTATCGCTCATATCCAAATATTAAACTATCAGGCTAATCAAGATGCCTTAGGCAGAATGTCCAAGATTACAGCCAAACACATTGATCTCTCTGATCGGTTTGAGGATCAGGCGGTAAAAAGATCAGTGGACGCGAATTTAAAACTGATAGATTTTTATAATAAACTTATTAATGATTTAGAGGTGTATATCCGCTCTCAGGCAAGAGAGTTTAACCGTAAGGAATTATCAATCCTGCAAAGCATAAACGGCATCGGAGATATTATTGCCTTAACCATACTCTATGAAGTAGATGATATTAATAGATTTGAGTCGGTGCAGAAGTTTTCCTCATACTGCCGGCTAGTAAGATGCGCTCATGAATCTGCTGGTAAAAGATACGGTTCAGGAGGAAAGAAAATGGGTAATGTCTATCTTAAGCGCGTATTTTCAGAATCAGCTGTATTTATTACTAAGTTTAATCCTCAAATTGAGAAATATTTCAAGAAACTGGAAAGCAAAAAAGGCAAGATGAAAGCCTATAGTATCTTAGCGCATAAGATCGCTGTGGTAGTCTATCATATGCTAAAAAGCGGAAAGGTGTTTGATATAAATAGATTCTTAGCGCATTAAAATAAACGGCCAGGCGGCAATGATCCCGACATCTAACTGGCATAGCAACATAATCTTGATTAAGAGTTCTTAAAAATGGCCTGTAAGGGAAAAACCCTTGAATGAACTCATAAGCTATTTTATATAGCCAGTCGATTTGAATGGGTTGCTGCCTGTGCCGTAAAATACTTTTAGCTAATAAATAATCTTACGTGTTCTGCTCCTTCCCCGAGCCCGGAACTAACTGGCATCCCTGAAAAAGGATAGCCCTTGAATATTGAATGGGACGGCATAAGGGCATAAAATATTCTCTGGGACGTCCCGCCTTTGCGGGACTAGGACTGCTGATAAACAATTATTTGATGATTGTTTGCGGATTAGTTGATGAGCCCGAATAGATGTTTAGCGCAGAGCATGTTCTCTGCAGCTCAAAATGAGATTAAGTCAGAATGTGTATTTTATTATTTACTAAAAGTTTAACGCATACTATTTCTAATTATTATGTGGACGGTATTATTTTCTCTTGACAACTGGGGGTCTTATAGATGTTATGTGTTTTATTTGTATTCTACTGCTGTATTGTTCTCCCATACAGCTTCTTTTGGAATAATATAATTTAAGTTTACATCTAAAACAAACCGAAGTATAGGAAAACCTTGAGCAAATACTTTGTAATTAAGCGTGTATTTCCCATTTTCC
>JAHKBC010000235.1 GCA_018825725.1 Candidatus Omnitrophota bacterium | reverse complement strand
GGAAGACTGGTTGCGCGGGCTATTTTAGAGCGTAAGAATACACAGTTGGAGTTGGTAGCGGTCAATGACCTGTTTGACGCTAAAACTAACGCCTATTTATTTAAATATGATTCAGTGCACGGCCGATTCCCCGGTGAAGTAAAGGCTGTTGGTGAAGACGCAATTTCGGTTAACGGTAAAACGATTAAGGTCTTAATGAAGAGAGATCCTGCGGAATTGCCCTGGAAAGACTTAGGGGTGGATATTGTGGTTGAGTCAACAGGCCTTTTTACCATCAAGAAAGACGGAGTAAATAAAAAAGGCAAAGAGGTGCGCGGCGCCGAAAACCACATAACTCGCGGCGGGGCAAAAAGAGTGGTTATTTCAGCTCCGGCAGAAGGTGAAGATATCACAATTGTATTAGGCGTTAATGATGACAAGTATGATCCTAAGAGCCACTTCGTGCTTTCCAATGCCTCCTGTACGACTAATTGTCTTGGCCCGGTTGCCAAGGTACTTAATGATAAATGGGGTATAGTAAAAGGATTGATGACTACTATCCATGCGTATACCAATGATCAAAGGGTGCAGGATATGGCGCATTCGGATTTACGCCGTTCCCGCGCTGCCGCGGTTTCCATGATTCCTACGTCAACCGGAGCTGCCAAGGCGATATCTTTGGTTATTCCAGAATTAAAAGGAAAGCTTGACGGGTTTGCCATAAGGGTGCCTGTTCCTAATGTTTCGGTAGTTGACCTTACCTGTAGTTTAGCCAAGAAGGCTACGGTAGAAGAGGTTAATACTGCCCTTAAAGAGGCATCGGAATCTAGAATGAAGGGTATCTTAGGCTATACCGAAGATCCGGTTGTTTCAATTGATTTTAACCACTGTACTTTGAGTTCTATCGTCGACGGAAAAAGCACAAAGGTAATCCAGGATGATTTTATTAAAGTCCTCTCATGGTATGATAATGAGTGGGGGTATTCATCAAGGGTGGTGGATCTGTGCGAATTAATCGTCAAAAAAGGTTTATAATAGATCATTATAATCTTTTTAATTAAGTTTCTGGCCCGCTAACTTATTTTAGCGGGCCTTTTCTTTTATGAGCCTAACAAAAATAATCACTTTAATAATTATCGGACTCAGCGGAATAACCGCTCAGGTTCTTATTCTAAGGGAACTCTTAGTTGGGTTCTACGGGAATGAGTTGAGCCTGGGGATTATTCTAGCCAACTGGGTTTTGCTTGAGGCTTGTGGGGCATTTGTTTTAGGAAAATTTGCGGACAGAATAAAAAATCAACTCGGGTTTTTTATATTCCTGCAGATAATCTTTGTTCTATTCCTGCCTGTTGCAATTTACTTAGCCAGAATATATAAGGGGGTATTGGGTATTTCTTTTGCCCAAGGTTTGGGGTTAGGGCATATTTTTATTGTATCTCTTGCAATCAGCTTACCAATCGCCTTTATTCATGGAGGATTGTTTAGTTCTACCTGCCGGTTATTCCAGGAGGCGCAAAAAAGAAGCTATTGCGTTATCGGTAAAGTATACGCCTGGGAGGCTGTCGGAACTTTCCTGGGAGGTATTTGCCTAACGTATCTTTTTATTCCCTATCTAAACTCTTTTCGCGTTGTATATTTAATTGCCATGACAAATATCATTTTCTCTTTTATCCTTATTAAGAATTGGCCTGGTTTGAAGAAGAATTATTTATTCTCTTTAGCCTTGATTTTAATATTAATTTTATTCCTAATCGTCAATCCGGACAGAATACATAAAGGTTCTATTAACCGGCAATGGCAGACAACTCAAATGCTTGAATACCGCAACTCTGTGTATGAAAATATTGTAGTTTTAAAGAATAAAGAACAATATTCATTTTACCGTAATGCAATACCATCTTTGACTATGCCCTGGACGGACCTTGTCTATGCTGAAGAATTTGGTAATTTTCCCCTTTTATTTCATCATGATCCCAAGGATGTGCTTTTGATAAATTCAGGCACAGGGGGATTGCTTAAGGAAATTCTGTTTGGCGGGTTGAAAAGATTGGATTATCTGGAGGTAGACCCTTTATTTATTGCGCTTGTTAAGAAATACGCATCTCGGGTTACCCTGCAAGAATTCAGCGATAGCCGGGTTAAGGTTATCAATCAAGACGCCAGATTTTATATGGGTAATAAAAGTCTTTTTTATGATTGTATCTTGCTCGGGGAAACCATACCGGCCAGCCTGTCTGCGAACCGTTTTTTTACTAAAGAGTTTTTTATGCAGGTTTCTCGGCGGTTGAAGGCTGCGGGGATATTTGCTTTTACACTACCCGGGTCATTGACGCATCTGAGCCCGGAATTAAGGGACGTGAATTATTCGGTATTTAACGCATTAAATAAGGTTTTTAGGTTTACCCGGATTCTTCCCGGGGACTATAATATATACCTGGCTTCTAATTCCGTGGATTTGGATAAGATTGGCGCAGAATTAATCATCCGTCGTTTTAAAGAGCGT
>JAHKBC010000234.1 GCA_018825725.1 Candidatus Omnitrophota bacterium | reverse complement strand
CTAAGTCCGAGATGGGTTATACTGCCCAGACGCCGATTGAATTTACCAGTGTTATTCTGGCTGCGGCTATGAAAGAAGGTCACAAGGGGCCGGTATTTATCCAGGCTGATCATGTTCAGGTCAACCCGAAGAAATTCCAGGAAGATCCTGATAAGGAGATAGAAGCGTTAGAGGTTTTAATAGGCGAAGCCATTGACAGCGGGTTTTACAATATCGATATAGATTCTTCTACTCTGGTGGATTTAACTAAGCCAGATATAAAGACGCAGCAAAAAAATAATTTCGAAGTTTGCGCAAAACTTACCCAATTTATCCGTAGAATTGAGCCGCGCGGAATAACCATTTCAGTAGGCGGTGAAATCGGAGAGGTGGGGCATACCAATTCTACGCCTGAAGATTTAAAAGCATTTATGGATGGATATAAGGAAAGATTACGCAAAGGTTTAGTTGGGATCAGTAAGATTTCCGTTCAGACCGGGACTTCGCACGGAGGAGTGGTTTTGCCGGATGGCTCTATTGCCCAGGTAAAACTGGATTTTGATACCTTGAAGACTCTCTCGGATATGGCAAGTAAGGATTATGGGCTTGCCGGGGCAGTGCAGCATGGAGCATCAACTTTGCCTGCGGAGGCTTTTCATAAATTTCCCGAGGTTTCTGCTGCCGAGGTACATTTAGCCACGGAATTTCAGAATATGATTTACGAGAGCAGTAATTTCCCCAAAGAACTAAAAGATAAGATTTATGCTTGGCTTTCAGTCAATGTCGCTAGTGAGAAGAAAGAAGGGGAAACTGAGGAACAGTTTTTTTACAAAACCCGCAAAAAAGCCCTGGGCCCGTTTAAAAAGGAGATTATGTCTTTACCGAACGAGGTCCGTAATTCAATCGTCAGCGACATTGAAAGCAAATTTGAATTTTTGTTTAAACAGCTCAATGCCGTTAATAATAAGGAATTAGTAGACAAATTTGTGGTATTAAAAAGAGTAATCAGCCGTAAAAGAAAAGAAGCCCAGGCAGCAGTGCATGACGGAGAAGGAGCGGATTAGTTCACAGTGCACAGTTGACTGTTCACAGCCGGAATATATTTTGTATAAATTAACTGTGAGCTGTGAACTGTGAACCGTCAACCGTTAATTTTGTCGACTGAAGGGAGACAATAATGCGATCAGACAAGACCAAAAATGGATTAGAGCGTGTTCCTCATCGGGCGTTGCTTTATGCTACAGGGATCTCTAAAAGGGATTTTGACCGGCCTTTTATAGGAATAGCCAGTTCTTTTACAGATTTGGTTCCAGGCCATATTGGTATGCGTGATTTGGAAAGATATATTGAGCGTGGGGTTTGCTATGGAGGAGGTGTGCCGTTTTACTTTGGCGTTCCGGCAATCTGCGATGGCATTGCCATGGGTCATTTAGGCATGTGTTATCCTCTGGCATCACGCGAGATAATAGCAGATACCATTGAAACTATCTGTAATGCCCACCAATTAGATGGCCTAGTATGCCTGACTAATTGCGATAAGATAACTCCGGGTATGCTCATGGGTATTGCCCGCTTAAATATTCCGGCAATAATTGTTACTGCCGGGCCTATGCTCTCCGGAAGGTATAAAATGCGAAAGCTCGCTTTTGTGCATGATACCTACGAAGCATTGGCCAGGGCAAAAAAAGGCGAAATATCTCAGAATGAACTTGAATGCCTTGAGAGAGAGGCTTGTCCGGGAGCAGGTTCTTGTCAGGGCTTATATACGGCCAATACCATGGCTTGTCTTACTGAGACTATTGGGTTGTCTCTGCCGGGTTGCGCAACTGCCCTGGCTGTTTCCGCTAAGAAGCGCCGGATTTCTCAAGCTAGCGGTGAGCGGATTACGGAATTGGTCAGAAAAAATATTAAACCCTTAGATATAATTAATAAGCAATCTTTAGAAAACGCAATACGTGTAGATATGGCATTGGGAGGTTCAAGTAATACGGTACTGCATCTTATGGCTATTGCTCATGAAGCAGGAATAAACCTGGATTTAAAGGCTTTTGACAAGATAAGCAAAGAGACTCCTCATATTACTAACTTGGAACCAGCCGGCCCGCACTTTATGGAGGATTTAGAGTATGCCGGAGGAATCCCCGCGGTTTTAAAGAGATTGAAGGTGAAGTTGCATAATACCATGACTTCTAGTGGTAAAAAAATATATGAAATTGCAGGCCAGGCGGATATTGCTGATGAGGAAGTAATTCGCACTTTTGGCCGCGCCTATCATAAACAAGGCGGGATAGCTGTATTGTATGGTAATCTTGCTCCCAATGGAGCGGTGGTAAAACAGGCTGCAGTAGGTTCCAAGATGATGCGTTTCAAAGGTAAGGCAAAGGTTTTTAATCGTGAAGAAGAGGCTATGCAGGCAATTCTCAATAATAAGATTAAATCAGGAGATGTTGTGGTAATACGTTTCGAAGGGCCTGCCGGCGGACCGGGAATGCGCGAAATGCTTGCTCCAACTGCTGCAATTGTAGGTTTGGGATTAGCTGATTCCGTGGCTTTGATTACTGATGGAAGGTTTTCTGGCGGAACAAGAGGTCCTTGTATCGGGCATGTCTCACCAGAAGCTATGGAAGGCGGATTG
>JAHKBC010000233.1 GCA_018825725.1 Candidatus Omnitrophota bacterium | reverse complement strand
TTGGCTTTCTTAATCTCATTCAGCTTCTCTTTCAGGCCTCTACGACTGGCTTCCGCAGCCAATAAAACATATACCCCTTCCTCAAACTCTGTCTCATCTAGAGTTAACATGTCTACTAACTGCTGTTGAGGCATCGCTTGGTATAGTTGCTTTAAATTTGCTGACCTCTCAATATCCATAGCTGCGCTATTGTCTTAATCTGTTTATTTTATTTGTCGGATAGGTATATATTCTTTAACCCGGAGGTTTATCAAGAGTTAAATAAAAAGTCTACGGAATTAGAATGCCCAATTGATAAAGGGCATATAAGGCATGGACTCACTCTCTCCGTTTATATTAACCAGGCCAATCTGAAAACCGCCGAGAGAATCCGTGGCATTAATCAGGCCAAACTGTAACCCGGTCATCCTTCTGGAGAAATTAAAAAACCCTACTTGAAACCCGGTCGTTCCTGCCCTAACATGATTAATAATGCCGGACTGAAAACCCGAAAAATTGCTTTTAACCATATTTATAAGCCCCATCTGCAGCCCGACAAAATCCCCGCCTACATGATTAACCGCGCTTAATTGTATACCGTGGAGTAATTCATGGTTCCAATTGGTAAGACCCAACTGAATGCCGGTGGTCTCGGTCATAATAACATTAACCATGCCTAAACCCAGGCCTACGAACCGCCTTCCTGCATAATTAAGAAATCCGCCTTGGATTCCATAGGTTGAGCCATCTGCCCAATTAACCAAACCTAGCTGAATGCCCTTCATGTCCTCTTCGGTCCTGGTCCAACCCGTAGATAAAGAAAGGCCGGTACTATAAATATTATCCGAATACATAAGATTTAATCTTAGCCCGAAAACCGAACCTTTGGCCGGAAAAAGCTGGATAGGGTTAAAAACCGCAACCTGCAACGGAGTAGTCCACTCCGCAGAAGCAATACCCGAAGTACAACAAAGAATAACCAGGAATAACCCTAAAATCCTCTTATTCATATCTCCTCCTTAAGGCGTTGAATGTACTTTAAGGGACCTTTTCATTAAGACTTTCTACATTAAATCTTGCCCTTATTTCTTGCGTTCTTTGCGCTTGCGGAAATTTGGCTTCTTATCGCTGAACTTTAGGTTTTTTTCATCCGGTTTCTTATCAAAATGGCGCTTGCGGGAAAATCCCCCTTCTCTTGGGAACCCGCTATTGCGCTCAGGCATAGACGTTCCGCCATCCTTACGCTTTGCAAAACAAATTTTGCAGTATACCGGGCGGTCTCCGGTAGGCTTAAAGGGAACTTCACATTCTTTATTACATTCTGCGCAAATTGCTTTAGTAAAATTTCTCTCCCTGAAATTATCGCCAGAGCTTCTTTTGTCATAACGATTCTGCCGATCAAAACGCTGAAATGGCCTGGGATTATACTCACTCTTAAAAGACTTCTCTGAAGACTGGCTCAGCAAGGTATCTATCTTATTCTCTAGAATAACCAGTTGTTTCTGCATCTTATCAATTACAACCGCCATATCCGGCTCAACCTGCAGCGGCACTTCAGGGCTTATGTGCTTAGTATTTCTTTTCATCTTATTACCTTTCTCAGTAGAACAAATAACCCGTTTCTAAATCAACCATCGGCTTCACTTATGCCTATCTTATTATAACTCTACGATTTAAAAACCCAAGCAAAAAAACTTACAATTCAAAGCAGCAGTAAATAAAAAGAGGCCCGGCATATTCTACCAGGCCTCTATTTTTATTACAGGTTATAACTTAACTACGTTAGTAGCTTGTTCGCCTTTAGGACCCTGAGTTATTTCAAACTCGACTTCCTGTCCTTCTGCCAAAGATTTATATCCTTCACCCTGGACTGCGCTGTGATGCACGAATACATCATTGCCAGACTCAGGAGTAATAAACCCATAACCTTTCTGGTCTGAAAACCACTTTACTTTACCTTTTGCCATTACTGTTTACCTCACTTTCTTCGTAATTATAACAGGTTTGGTCGAAATAAAAAGACCGAAAAGGCTAGACTTCAAAACCCTTTCGGCTATCGACTTCTAATCTTTATCTGTTACAGTAAGAAGTCTAACACAAAGCAGTAGTTTGTCAAGCTTTAACTTTAAAATTATGTCAAATTATGTTTTACCGATAATTGCAAAAGCCTAACGGCAGAGAAAAATCTAATCCCCGCAGGTGGGTAATTACTACCTGCAGGTCGTCCTTCTTAGCAGAGCTAACTTTAACCTTCTCTCCTTCAATCTGAGCCTGGACTTTTAAACCTAACCCTTTAATAATGCCAATAAGCTCTTTGCCTTTCTCCTTATCAATACCCGTGCAGATATCTACTACCTGGCGCAAATAACCCTCAAAGGCCCTTTCGGGTTCGCTGAATTTCAAGGACTTAATGGAAATGCCTCTTTTGGCCATCCGGCTAACCAACATATCAGTCAGGGCGCGCAGCTTAAAATCATTATCCGCTACCAGCGTAACCTTTTTCTCATTGCGGTCATAAGTAATGGAAGCTTTGCTATCCTTAAAATCATAGCGCTGAGACAACTCCTTATTCGCCTGATTCACCGCGTTATCCATCTCCTGCAGGTCAACCTCAGAAACAATGTCAAAACTAAAGTTCGCCATCTTAATTTTCTCCTTTAATAATTATACTACCACCCGCATTTCACCATCCGCCGCCGCCACCACCGCCGCCGCCGCCGCCGGATGAACCACCTCCGGAGCTGCCTGAACTTGATCCAGGAGCAACTGAAGATGAGGAAATAGCGCCGGAAAGCGATTGTCCCAAGGAAGAACCAAGATTAGACAAATTATGCCCTCTCCCTCCGGCTGTCATATACCAGACAGAATGATACCCTGAAACGTCAGCCGTAGCTGCCTTATTAAGTATTTCTGAAAACCGCCCTGCCCAGGCTTCTTCAACATCCAAGGCTATCGCATAAGGCAGGTATTTTTCAAAAAGTTCAAGGCTCTGCCCCGCAGAATACATTATCTTAAGGCGGTCTTTTTCTGTTGCCCCCAGATACATCCTAAAACCTTCGATCTTATCCATTACCATTCTACCGGTTATTGTAGGGGCCTTGAGCAATTTATAAAAGATAATATTTATGATTGCAATTAAAATCATAATCACAAATACCGCAGGTGTCAGTGCATAGGCTAATACGCCAATACCAAATATCTCCCCGGCTAAAAAAGGCAGGCCAAAAAGAGTCAACGCTATTGCGCCGGATAAAAAAAGCGCTTTATTCCCCGCATTGGCAAATACGCCCTTCCACAATGAGACAATCTGCAGCCATAAGGTAATAACACCAATACTCCAACCGCTCAACCAAATCAGCATAAATATACCGATAAAATTTTTTCCTGCCGGTTGAATAATAATAACAGGCAGTATCAAAAGGCAGGAGAGGATAGCTCCCCGTACAAAATAAGCTGCATTGGTCATAAAATAAACCTTTTCAAAGTTTTTTTTCAGCCCAAGCTTCAATTCCTCTATTGCCGAACGGATAACCCGATGGTTGTTGTTCTTTAATTCCAGGGATGAAGTTTGCCCAAAAAGTTTACC
>JAHKBC010000232.1 GCA_018825725.1 Candidatus Omnitrophota bacterium | reverse complement strand
TTCAGTATGACAAGTTTTTTTTTTTAAATGAATAGTTTTTTTTCAATAAATAAAAAGTTTAATTGAATTAAATAATTCTAAAATTGTTTATCTAAAAAAAGTACCTTCTGGCTACGGTATAAGTTATGGCCGGACTTATAAAACCAAAAGCTCGACTCAAATTGCCACCTTGCCTATTGGTTATGGCGATGGGTACCCCAGGAATCTTTCGAATAAGTCCCGGGTATTAATACGCGGAGAAGTTTTTAGTATAAGCGGCAGGGTTTGTATGGATCAGGTTATGGTGGATATAGGAAACTTCCGGGCCAGGGTTGGAGATGAAGTAGCGCTTATCGGCAGGCAGGGGCAGGAAATTATTAGTGTTGAAGAATTAGCAGGGTTATCTAATACAATACCCTATGAGATTGTTTGCGGCCTGGGGAGTAGAATACCGCGGGTTTATACTTAACTTATTAAGGCAGGCGGCTGATAAAATATAAACTTAAGGTTAAAGCAACGATATGCGGCAGCGATATGGCCAGGATAGGGATAAGTATTCCGGCAGTACCCATGGCTACGCTCACGGCATTAAAGACATAGTACAAGAAGCCCACCATTAGCGAAATCCCGAATGAAGCAATTCCCGTAGCGCGTTTTCTTAATTTTAGAGCAAAAGGTATTCCTAGGAGGACTATTATTACGCTGGTTAATGGCTCGCTGTATTTACGATAAAGGTCGACTTTTAGGTTGCGGATTACTGTAGTAGCTCCGCTTCGAGAAAGCTTATATATATATTTATTCAGTTCTGATATAGTCATGTGTTCCGGTCTTTCCCGTTGAGCCAGGAAATCCCGCGGGGTTTCCAGTATAGTGACTATATCCTCCTCCCTGTATTCAGGCTCGCTAGCTACCTGGCCGTTCTTATCGAAGTTGTAGGTAATGGAATTATAAAGCTTCCACATCCCTTCCGCATAAGCCCCTTTTGTGGCTACGATTTTCTTGGTAATGTTTTGTTTTTGATCATGCTCCAGGATAGTAATTCCTTCCATGGTATTATCTTTAGGATAAAATTTGGTCACGAAATAGAGCCGGTTTCCTGCGCCGTACATGGATAAATTATCAATAATTTCATCTTTTTTTGTGTCTGTGGCGCTGCCTTCAAAACTATTTTTTATCTTTTGGGTAAAGACAAGGTTTCTGGGGACTAGTTTGTCATTTACCAAAAAGACCAGGAGGCTTACGAGTACTCCAAACATAATCGCGGTCTGGGTTATTTGCGCTATGCTTAATCCGCTAGAGCGCATAGCTAGTATTTCGTTATCGCGGTTAAGTTTGGCAAAGGTGTATAAGGTAGCCAGAAGGCAGGCCAGGGGTGAGGTTTGGACAAAGATAATCGGCAGATAAGAGAAATAATACTGTTTGAGTATGTTAAGGCTGATATGGTGTTCCAATATCTGCTCTAGGTTCGTAAGTATATCGCCGACTATATAAAGAAAGAAAATAATAAAGAGCCAGCCCAGGAAGATGTTGATTACTGATTTTATGATATAGCGGTCTAATATACGCATATCCTGAAGGTTAAGAATAGGCCTAGAATCCCTAAGATAATATTTGGCAGCCAGGGCGCAAGCGATGGATTAAGATAGCCCTGTAAACCTAAGGCCTCGAAGCCGATTAAGAGGAGGTAGTAGGTGCCTACGATAAGAAAAGCTATTCCCATGTTAATGGATTTTTCCCTGCGCCGGGTGATTATTGCCATAGGTATTCCTAGGAGCATAAAAAGAAAGCAGGAGAAGGCCAGGGCTATCTTTTGATGGATTTCAGCGATAAGCGGAGCAGGGTCAATAGCCTCTTTTTTTAGTTTAGTAATTTCAGATGTTAGTTCGGCGATGTTCATATCCCGGGGTTTTTTATCGATTTTATCCTTATCTCGCATTTGGGCCAGGTTCAGGGTGAGAAAGTAGGTCTTGAAATTAAGTTTGTAGAAAATATTGGGGTTATTAGGGTCTGGTTCGTCAGCCGTACCGTCAATCAGTTTTAATTTAATTATATTTTTTTCCTGCGGGATAAATTCTCCTCTTTT
>JAHKBC010000231.1 GCA_018825725.1 Candidatus Omnitrophota bacterium | reverse complement strand
GTTATATGGGGGAGGAAAAGTTTAACCGTGCTATTCAGCGTTATGCTCGTGAATTCAGATTTGGTAATGCCGCGCTCAAGGACTTGATACGTATCTGCAGCCAGGAATCAGCCCAAGACCTGGAATGGTTTTTTCAACAGTGGCTTTTAAGCAAAAAGACCTGTGACTTTGCGGTCAGAGAAGTAAGCTTGGATAAAATAATCCTAGAGAATCGAGGTTCGGTTGTTATGCCAGTCCAGGCGCGGGTGTTTTACCAGGATAATACAGAGTCCAATTTTTGCTGGGATGGCAAATCTACAACTTACACGATTGAGGTTCCGTCCGGGAAAAAAGTGCAGCGCGTTGAACTTGATCCCGACAACTCTATTACTCTGGATATTGACCGAACGAATAACCAATGGCCGCGGAATTTCAAAATCAAACCCGTTCCTTTATACTTTCTGGCTTACGAAGTGCCTTTATTTCTGCCGCGTGATTCATGCACTCAGGTTATCGGGCCATCCATAGGAGGGTCTTCTTTGGGAGTAACTACCTCTTTACAGAAGCCCTATGACCATATCCTGCGCTTGAATTCAGGATATGATTTCAACGCTCGGGAAGTAAAAATGGCCCTGGGTTATGAAGTCAGTCATATTTTTAATCAGCAGCTGGCCGCCGGATTTGAAATCTTCGATTATGAATCGTCAAAACAAAAACACGACCTTTCCGGAGGAAAACTATATCTACGCAAAGAGCTTTGGCCGGCGAGCTATGGAGTATTTAGCGCTAATGATCATGTAACTCTGTACCTTACCCGGGATAAAAAAATCGATAACAGCGGACTCAACGGCAAGGAAGAAGTCCAGGGCTTGCATTATTTAAAGAAGGATGAAGCGATTGTAGGTATAACCGGATCTTTAGGAAGGTACGGGCCTTATGCCGATCCGAGTTTCGGATGGAAATTTATTTCTACCCAGGAGTTTGCCGGGCATTTCTTAGGCGGAAATCAGGCATTTTGGCGTACCAGCGCCGAACTGGATAATTACTATTTGTTATTTCCTAAAAGGCAGCATAAATTAGCCAATAGGATGCGGTTAGGCTGGGGAGAGCATAGCGACAAGAATTTGTTTGAATTAGGTGGAATTGATGCCTTGCGCGGCTATAGCCGCAAAGATATTCAAGGCGCACACGCCTTCCTGGAAACTATTGAATACAGAATGCCGCTTCTATCTGAAGCCAAGGTTTATTTTCTGGATAATATCTTTTGCCTGGATGGAATTCAGGCTGTCGCATTTTTTGATGTCGGCAAGGCCTGGTATTCCAGTTTTGCAGAGAGTGATTTTAAAAAAGATGTAGGTTTTGGGCTGCGGTTTCATTTTAACATCCTCTCTTTTTTAGAAAAAGCCGTAGTCAGATTTGATGTTGCCCGGCCGATTAATGATGAGGCTAATAAAGATACGCATTACTGGTTGTCTTTTAGCCAGAGTTTTTAAAGACAGTTGGGGTAATCTATGCCTATCTATGAATACGAATGCAAAAAATGCGCCTTAAAATTTGAGTATTTGGTGCGTAGTTCTAACGATGAGGTTATTTGCCCCAAGTGTAAAGGAAGCAAGCTTCAACGGCTGATTTCGTCTTTTAGTTTTCAGTCTAAAGATGCGGGGGGTAATATAACTAACGGTTCTTCTTCCTGCTCGAGCTGCGCCAGTCATAATTGTTCCAACTGTTCCGGATAAACTATGATTAAAAAAAACAGGTTAATTAAACTTACTCAGGACCTTATCCGTATAGATTCCCAGAATCCTCCGGGAGATGAATCCCGTATCGCCGCATTTGTCCGGGATTATTTTCACAGTTTAAAATTAAAGGCCCGGGTAATCGAGTTTAAAAAGAATCGTTCCAATGTCATTGCTTTTTTAAAAGGCCGGGACGCAAGCCGCACGCTGCTGTTGACCCCGCATCTGGATACAGTCTGCGCCGGAAGCAAATGGAGCATAAATCCATTTTCCGGACAAATCCGCCAGGGCAAGATATACGGTTTGGGGGCGACGGATTGTAAATGTAATCTGGCGGTTTCTCTGGAGACCATTAAAAGTATTGTTGAAGAAAAAACCATTTTAGGTTATAATCTTTGTTTTGCAGCTACAGCCGATGAAGAGAGCGGTTCAACCTGGGGATTAGTTCCGCTTTTAAATAAAAAGGTATTAAAGCCGGATGCGGCAATAGTCCTGGATGCCGATGAATTTGAGATTATAGTCGCGCAAAAAGGGCTCTTGCATTTTAAAATAGTATTAATGGGTAAAAGGGCCCATGGGGCGTATCCCTGGCAGGGAGTAAATGCCATAGGTATTGCCTTGAGCGTGCTCAAAGATTTGCAGTCCCTTAAATTTAAATATCCTAAAAACAAATATCTGCATCCGCCTACTTTGAATATCGGGACGATTCGGGGCGGGGATAAAGTAAATATAGTGGCGGATTGGGCAGAGGTAGAACTGGATTTTCGATACCTGCCCGGGATGTCGGCGCGGGATTTTATCGCTCAGGCAAGAAAGATTATCCAAAGGCATACTAAGAAATTTCGCATTGAGATAGATGGATTGCAATATCCGTATCGCATAGAGCAATCGCATCCATTGATAAAGGGCCTTAAGTCCGCAGCCGCAAGGTTTAAGATAATTCCAAAGATTAGCGGTTCCGAGGGAGCAACAACTATCTCTTTTTTTCAGGAGAAGAACATACCTGCGGTGGCTACCGGATTTGGCTGCTCAGGGTGCGCGCATAGCGTAGATGAGTATGTCAGGATTAACAATTTGTATAAAGGGGCGAAGTTCTTGGAGGAGTTTTTAAAAATATATAAATTCAACTAGAGGTGTATATGGAAGGAATAAAGATATTCAGAAAACCCAGGTTAAAAGAACCGTATTTGATCGTAGCCTGGCCGGGGATGGGAGAGGTCGCGATTAAAGCAGCTAACTATTTAATCGATAAACTCAAGGCTGAGCAATTTGCCGAAATTCTTCCCTCCAACTTTTTTTATCTTACGGAAAGCGTTGTCAAAAACGGGATATTGCGTTTACCTGAGCCCGCGTCGAATAAATTATACTTTTGGAAGAACAGGGTGGGAGGGCATGACTTGATTATACTGGTAAGCGATTCCCAGCCCGACCTTATCAAGGCCGAAGAGTATTCGCGCCAGATATTGTCTTTAGCCAAACTCCTGAAGGTCAAGAGGGTCGTAAGTTTTGCCGCTATGCCCCAGGCTATCGACCATACTCAGGATGCGGGTGTTTGGTTTGCCGCGACTAATCAGGAACTGGGCAATCTTTTAAAACGTTTCAATCTCCAGCAGCTCAATGAAGGCCAGGTAAGCGGAATGAATGGCTTATTCCTTGGACTTGCTAAACGCGAGGGGTTAGAAGGATTTTGCCTTTTAGGAGAAGTTCCTCTTTATACAATTCAGATCGAGAACCCCAAGGCTTCCTATTCGGTATTAGAGGCTTTGAATAAAGTTGTGCGGCTGAATATTGACTTTAGCGAACTCATTGACCAGGTGCACGCAGTGGAGACGCAGATAAATAGCCTGTTGGATTATTTAAAACTTGGACCTTCAGCTCAAGGGCCTATCCAGCAAGACGAAATCGAAAAAATAAAAAAATCCTTAAGCCAATTGACCAAGCTCCCGCTCTCTATAAAAGAAAAGATTGAAAAGCTATTCGGACAGGCCAAGAGCGATATCTCCAAGGCTAACGATTTGAAGTCAGAGCTTGATAAATGGAATGTCTATAAGGAATACGAAGACAGGTTCCTGGATTTATTTAAAAACAATAAAGAAAAAAGTAGTTAAGTGGCCAATAGCATACAGGCAGTAATCTTTGATTTGGGAATGGTGATCCTTGATTTTGACCATTGGCGAGGGGTTAAAAGAATAGCATTGCTGACTGATAAGCCTGCGCAACAATTGTACGATTTCTTTTTTGATTCCAAACTAACCGGTATTTTCGAAAGTGGAAAAGTCCTTCCGGAAGTTTTCTTCCGCCGGGTTAAGAAAAATTTACGCCTACGTATCAGCTATAAAGAATTCTTGCACTGCTGGAACGATATCTTTTTTTTGAGCGAAGAGAATAAGAAAACCTGCGCTATTGCCCAAGGGCTGAAAGAAAAATACAAACTGGCGATCTTGTCTAACGTCAATATATTACATTTGAATTATATCAAGAAGAACTTCCCGGTTTTTGATATTTTTGACCATGTGTTTGCTTCCTGCCAGATGGGGGCGGTTAAGCCCCAAGCTTCTATTTATACCGCTACCTTGAAAGCACTGCAGGTAAAGTCTTGTGAAAGTTTTTATGTTGATGATCGGCCGGAATTAATCAAAAGAGCGCGTAGCTTAGGTATGCACGCCTATGTTTTTTCCGGAGCCGAACAATTAAAAAAAGATCTCGCCTCCTGCGGAATTATCGACTTTTAATATTATCATGAAGACAAACAAATACCAAAAGAGATTCTATCGCGATTGGGTAAAATCTAAAGATTTAGTCAAGACGCGTATTTGTGTGCGCCAGACAGATTTAGAGATTCTTACAGACAGGCCTATCGATAAAAAAAACTTGTCCAGAAGGCTAATGTTGTATCGTAGCGACATTGAAAATTATATTACACGTGATGAAAAATTTCTTACCAGTTTAAGGCCGCTTTCGGTAGAAGCGAATGCCCCCTTGATCGTTAAGGAGATGGCCCGTCAGGCTAAAATTGCCGGTGTCGGCCCGATGGCGGCGGTTGCTGGAGCCATCGCCGGTTTTCTAGGAAGGGATATATTCAGGATGGGGTGTAAAGATGTGATTATTGAGAATGGCGGTGATATATATTTAAGGGCAACTAAGCCCAGATACGTGAATATCTATGCCGGAAATTCAAAATTATCCGGTAAAATAGCGTTAAAAATAGAGCCACAGGAGACACCGCTTGGGGTATGCACGTCTTCGGGGAGTGTTGGACATTCCTTTAGCCTGGGTAATGCTGATAGCGTAGTGATTTTAGCGCGTAATGTTGCTTTGGCAGATGCCGTAGCTACGGCATCTGCGAATATGGTAAAATCTAAGGAAGATTTTAAGAAAGCGGTAATTTTTGCAAGTTCTATTCGTAATGTCCGCGGTGTACTGATTATTCTGGGTAGCAGCATTATTTTCTGGGGAAGGATCAGGCTAAGCGCGCTCAAGAGATAGCCTATAAAAAGCCTTGTTTTTGATTGCGCGAAAGAGATTTTTTATAAACTTAAGAGAAATAAAATATTTCTGTGATATATAGGTAAGGGTTTTAAAAATTCCTTGACAAGAACAAG